>JAHFPR010000218.1 GCA_023269645.1 Alphaproteobacteria bacterium
TTTAAGCTGCGTTATGCCTGCCCGATGGCGGAACCGGCTTCCCGCTGCTTCGCGCCGCCGTAATTGCGCGAGGTAGAATCCACGTCGCTGTGCTCCGCGCCTTTCAGGCCAATGCCCGCATCCGAGATTTCCGCCTCCAGGTCGTTGAAATGTCTTCCTGTTTTATCGTGCATACCCTTCTGGGGATCACTCCACACATTGACCGCGCTTTCCGGCTGCGGCTCTTTATTCTCCACCTGCGTCGGAGCGGGCGCATCGTCCCAGCCCTTCTCCAGCTCCGCCAGCCTTGGGTCTTCGGCCTTTGATTCCGGGTGGTCACCTACAAACACCGCTTTTTCCAGATGCGACATCTCCGCCTGTGCCGGAGCGGGTTGCACAGTACTTTCCAGTTCCAGCGGCTCCGTTTTTTCATGGAATGCCTGGGTCTGGAATGCCTGGGATTGCTGCGACAGGGAGGCAAGCTCCTCCTCGCGCGACATTGCCAGCGATTCCTCACGCGGCGCGGCGGCAGAAATTTCAGCAACCGTTGCCGCCGGAGCAGACATTTCCTGCGTTTCCGCCGTCGCCATTTTTACAGTTTCCACCGAAGTTGCCGCCGCAACCTCCCGCTCGCTCAGGACATATTCCTCCACCAGCGGATCATTGGCTTTTACGCCCAGCGTTTTTGCAGCGGTGGCACGTTCCTCCTGGGTGATTTCTTCCGGAGCGGCAGATTTTTCCGCCGGAATTTCACCGTTAAGCTCCCGCTCACTGGCTGCAAATTCCTTTGCCAGCGGGTCGCTCGCACTTATGCCCAATGTTTTCGCAGCAGCTTTTTCTTCCACCGTGGGGCCGGATTTTTCTTCCGCTTTCGCTTCAGCTGCCACACCTTCCGGCGCATCTTCCGCTGCCGCTTCCTGCCCGTCTTCGCGCAGTTTACTATTCAGTTTTATGGCTTTCGCCGTGTTGCCCAGGGCGAGCGCGTGCAGCGCGTCGCTGGATTTCCCGATATGATCGTTCATGGAATCCACGCCGTCGCGCAGATGCTGCGTGTGTTCGTGCGCATTGGCCATTTTTTCCTGCACCCAATCCGTGCCGTCATGCACCTTCTCCGCACCGCTGGCCACCAGATGCGCGGCCTTGCCCACCAGGTTCGCCGCGCCGGCGATGAAGCCTTCGCCATCCCGGCTGTCGGAAATCTTCTCCGCGATCATTTCCACGCCCGATGCCAGAAAATCCCCGATCTGCGCGATTGCGCCCACCGCCTTCGCCCCAAGATCCGTCACCGAGGCCAGCAGATCTGCGGCATATGAAGCCCCCTTGCCCACCAGTCCGCCGACTTCCGCCACTGCACTCACCGGCACCATAGCCACCGATGCCACCACGCCCAGCGGAATGGAAAGCGGTGCGGCGAGCACGTTGAGTGCCGTATCTTTCCAGCCGCCGCCTTCCTGTTCCTCGCCTTCCGCGCCGCCCTTGCCGAACAATTCCGCTCCGAGCCGCTCGAAACGGTCTGCCGCTTTTTCCGGCTGTTTCTCGGCTTCCTGCGCTTCCGCCGCCGGAGCGGGTGCATCCGCTGCCACCGCTGTGGATTTTTTCGCTTCCGCTTCCTGCGCCAGATACTCTTCATTATCCGCCGCCACCGAAGCAGCCGCGCTCGTCACCGGAACGCCGAGTTTTTTCGCAGCTGCTTCCAGATTTTCCTGGGTGGTTTCATCCGTGATGTTCATGGCGTCAATGCGCTGCTGCATCGGCGAGGGCGGCGTGGATTCGCCCAGGGACGCATCCAGCTCCGTCAGCGACATCGGCTGCGGCACTTCGGGATCCCCCTGTTTCTGGATGTCATTGCGCGCATTGAATTCCCGCTCCACGGCACTGCCCTGCTCCGGCCATTCGGGGTTCCCTTGTGTATCAAGTTGCAGCTTGCCATCCGCCCCAGGGGCGATATGATTTCCTTCAGCGTCAAACCCGCGCCCACCCATCTGCCGAGCCTGCGGCAAGTCCGAAAAATCCTGTTCCTGAGCATATTTCCCTTCATCGCCCTGCTTGAAGAAGGCTTGCTCCGCCGCATCGAACTTTGCTGCGGGAGCCGGGGCGGAAGGCGTTTGCGGGTTTTCTACAAGAGAATTATCAAATTCAATACCAAGATCGTTCTGACCTTGGGAATTTTGTACCGTTTCCGCCATGAATCCACTCCCGTTATGCTAACAAATGATAGGCTTATTTTTATCCTACCACAAAAACATTAACAGTGTGTTAACATTGGGAAAAATTTTAGCGAAACTTCCATCCGGCTTGCACAGCCTCCCGCAATGGCGCATAATCCGGTACTTGCCGGGTGTCATGCTGCAGGCGAACAGACCGGAAAAAGGATGGGTGGCCGAGTGGTTTAAGGCAGCAGTCTTGAAAACGGGTGAGGTGTTATAATTTTTAGCCTCCAAAAGAGGTGTTTGATGTGGAAGCTTGGCCGAGTGGTTTAAGGCAGCAGTCTTGAAAACTGCCGAGGGGGCAACTCCTCCGTGAGTTCGAATCTCACAGCTTCCGCCATTTGATACAATCTTCGTCACCGAAGAAGCTGTCGAATGGTTTTCTTAATTCATAACAAAGGGTTGCGCCTTTGAGTTGTAGGTTCGCAAATAGGAAATTCAGAAGCTCCCGTTTTTGCGAAATCGTCGAACCCGCCCAAAGTTTTGGGGCTTCGTGCGTGAGATTCAGTAGCATTTCCATGCGTTTGGTGAATTCGTCATCCGCCTTGTCATAAGTGTGTACCAACTGGGTCAATTCGTACTGCCGATCCTTGAGATGGCGTTTCTTCATCTCGAAATCTTCTTTCGTAATTTCACGCTCCAAACGTAAATCCATCAGGCGATCCAGCTTGGTCTGAATTTCGGTATGCTCCTTTTTTAACTGCCCCACCTCAATGGTGTGGTGTTCCTTTTTGAGCTTATTGGTTTCCTTCATATATGCGATGGTATCTTCCAGAAATTCTTTGTTACGAATCCCGATGCGACTCAGCACATCTTCCACCTGCGCGATGATCTCGTCCTCGCGTATACGAGACATCTGCGCCTTCCTTGTTTCAGCAGGTGCAGGCACTCGGACAGGCACAATTTTCCTCATGCCTGATTGCCGCTGCCGTAGGCGGATTGATTGGTACATTCCTGTCGG
>JAHFPR010000219.1 GCA_023269645.1 Alphaproteobacteria bacterium
ACTATCGTGCCTTCCGCGCCGATGGTGACGGGATGCGGCGGAGCTTCGGGAAGCGCGAGGCGCGCGGTTTGCTCCGGGGCAATGCGCACGGTATAATTCCCTGGCGGCACTTTCTCGAACAGGTAGAAGCCATCGTAGGCGGAGGTGGTGGAGGCCGCCACCTTGCCCTGCTTATCCACCAATTCCACTTGCGCGGAAGCCACTGCGTGCGGCGCGCCCTCCTGTATATGAAACACGGTTCCATCCACTTCGCCCGTCGGCACAAGCGGGAAGAACAGCACCACCGCCATGCCGGGGCGCGGCACGATTTCCACGCCCGGAATTTCCGGAATCAGATACGGGTCTTCCACCGTGCCCATATCCACCGCAATGCCCGTCGGTTCATTTGCGCGCAGGTTGGTGAGCAGCACTTGGCCGGAAGCGTCCGTGCGGCTTTCGCTGCTGGCATAGCCGGCCACAAGCCCCGCATTGGGGAGCGGCGCGTCGCCATCGGAGAACACGCCGTCGCCATCGCGGTCAATGAATATGCGGGTGGCGGCCAGCCCGTCCCCCGCCAGGCTTTCCGGTTTCGCCACGTAGCGTTTCCGCACCGGATCACGCGCGGCACTGAGCGAAAGCGACACCCCCACGCGCATCTCGCCGCTATCGCGTAATTCACCGGTGAGGCCGATCTGGTAACGGCTGAACGTGCGGTTTACGCCTGCCGTGAAGCTGGTGATTTTCTCCCGCGTCATCTCATGTGTCATGCCCACGCGCGTGGAGAGTTCCCTGGTTAGCGCGTAATCGGAACTGAGTGATACGGTATCGAGCGTTATGTCCGGGGCGAGCGTGTAATTCAGACCGCCGCGCACACCCAGTTTCTCTACCTGAAGGCTGAGGAGGAACTCGCCCTCCAGCCGTGTATCCGATGCGCTGGAGGCAAGTGCCGCCCCGCCGATAAGGTAATGCAGGCTGTTGGAGATATTCACCGGGGTGACAGGCAGGGAAAGACGCTGCGCGATGTCTGTGGCATCCGCGCCGGAGGCATAGTGTTTGCGCTCCACGGAAAGCCCCACGCCAAGGATGGGAAGATGCGGAACCTGTACCCGTCCGTCCAGCCCTCCAGCGATGCGCTGGCGCAGAGGGTCTAAAATACTCTCCGTTTTCTCGCTCAGGAAATGCATGAACTCCTCGAACTCCGCCGAAAGGCTGAACCCCCGCCACGGCATCTGCGCACCCGTGTGCAGCGCGTGCCCCTGATGCGCAATATCCTCCGCGACATCCGAACGCAGCAGCAGCGGGCCGAACGATGTGGCAAGCCCGGAGGTGAGGTAGGTATGCTGTTGCGCATCGGAAAGCGGCAGGCTCGCAAGGCTGCCGAACAGCGAGAGCCTGTCGGAAATCCCGTATTCATATTCGGAGGAAAAGCGCGGCTGCCCCTGCGTACCTTCGGTATCCGGGGACGGATTCACCGGGAACAGATCGCGCTGTTGCTGAAGCAGGTTGAAGCCATAATGCGACTCGCCCGTGTGGAGCTGCCCCTCGCCGATCATGATGTGCCGCACCTCCTCGCGCCGCTCGCCGAAGGGGCCATAGAATACGAGCAGAATCGTATTATCGCCCGTCAGCAGCGGCACGTTATCGAAGATATATTGTCCGTTCGCACCCGCCGTCTGGAAGTTCAGCAATGTGCCGTTGCGGTAAAGCTCCACCTCCCACCCCGGCAGAATATCGCCGCGCACGGTGGTGCTGCCGAATTCCGCCGCGCGGTTTAGCGGAAAGCTGGATACCTGCACCCCGCGCCCCTCTGCGCCATTGGCGAGAAGCTGCTGCTCGCTGGTGGTGATGTCGCCGAAGGCGAAGCGGCGCGCGTGCATTCTTCCAAGCAGCCCGCCGTCCGGATCGCTCCGCCCGGCGGTCAGGCGCAGGTCAGATATGCCCTGCGCGCTGCTGGCGGTGAGGAACACGCGGGTGTTGAGATAAAGGAAATCTCCGGTGGCGAGCAGGCTCGCGGTGCTATCGAACGGATGGGGCTGGCGGTTGGCATATTGCGCTGTCAGGTTCATAGCGAGCGCAGGCCAGGAAGCCGCCGGATAGGGAAGCGATTGCCGGGGATAGACGGGGCGTTCGGCCTGAAGCTGCGCGAGGCCGCCGCGCGCTTGCTCGCGCTCCCACGCCTGTTCCATCGGGAGCTTCCCGCGCGCGTGGATCTCCATCGCCTGCTCGGTGGAGAGGATGCGCAGATCCACCCCGAACCACGCGCGGAACAGGGCACTGTCCAGATAGATTTCCTCGGCGGCAGCGGCGATGCGGGCGGGCGGGATGCGGGCGCGTACCCCCGCGATGGTGACTTCCCCGCGTTTGGTATCAAGCGCGAAGCTGCGGTTTTCCGCGATGAACCAGCCTTCCGCGTTTCCCGCTTTCGGGTTGACGCGGATGGGGAATTGCAGCAGGCTGCACAGGGCGGAAAGCGGAACCATCACCTGCCGTCCGTCGCTGTAGGTGAGCAGGCCGTCGCTTAACACGCGCTCACCGAGCCGGACTTCAAGGATGGATTCTTTTTCCGGCGAAAAGGTGAAGGCGGAGAGGAAAAGCAACAGAAACAGCGCGAAGCAGCAATGCGAGGGGTGCTTTCGCATGGTGGCCGACGCTATTTTTTGTGAAAAAAAAGTTCCGCGACGGGCACACCGAGTGTCTCCGCGATGCGGGTGATGTTATCGAGCGAAACATTATACTCGCCGCGTTCGACCGCGCTGATATAGGTGGGGTGCAGGCCACTTTCAAACGCCAGGTTTTCCTGCGAAAACCCACGTTCCTTGCGGAGTGTCCGCATACGCTCTCCGAAAGTTCTTCGCGCGCGAAGCAGCGGTTGCTTTCGGGGCGGCTTTTTCTTCAGGAGAGGCTGCTTTTTCATGCAGAAATTCCAGCGTTTTTATGACTCTGTATCTATAGTGTTTCCAAATAATATTCTTACAGAATATTATTTGGCATACGCTGCCTCCGGCGCGGAAAACCAACTCTTTCGGAGTTGGTTTTCATAGCCATACCCGATAAAAATGTAAGATTTTTATCGGGTATGACTATAGCGTGTATAACTAGTGTTTTATCCGGTGTTTATTTTTTCCTCCCCCGCCTGCGGGGGGCGGGGGAATT
>JAHFPR010000220.1 GCA_023269645.1 Alphaproteobacteria bacterium
GGCGATGACTCCGGATATGAATACGGATATTATGTCCATGAAGCTGCGCGCCGCCCGCGAAGTGTTTGAGCGGCAATACCTGCTCGCGCAGATCGAACGCTTCGGCGGGAACATCTCGCGCACCGCCACGTTCATCGGTATGGAACGCTCGGCACTGCACCGCAAGCTGAAATCCCTCAACGTGAAAACGGCGGAGGATGAAGTGCCGGAGCAGGAAGTGGCGCAGGTTGAAGCGGAAGCACCGCAGGAAAATGTTTCAGCGGCTTAACGCGCCCCCCGTCATTGCGAGGAGGCCATTGGCCGACGAAGCAATCCAGCGTACGCAAAAAGGTCTGGATTGCTTCGCTACGCTCGCAATGACGGCTAAACAATCTGCTCGAATAAATCCTTCCATTCCGGATTCATGCCTTCAATCAAGGCCAGTTTCTTTTTTCGGGAACCCGCCTTAATTTGCTTCTCGCGCAATATCGCATTCGGCATATCGTCAAAAACTTCATAATAAACCAACCGATGGCAATCGTAACGGGAGGTAAATCCTTTGGTTATTTTCTCCTTATGCTGAGAAACACGTTGTACAAGGTTAGAGGTTACACCGGTATAAAGCGTACCATTTCGTTTGTTAGCAAGAATGTAAATAGCGGGATGTTTCATGGAAATTCCCTTTAGGTAATACAGTTTAGCGTCATTGCGCGCGCGCTACCTGCTTATACGAAACCGGGCGGTAGGAGAGTGCTTCGGCAATGTGGGGGCGGGCGATGATAGGGGCGTTTTCCAGATCGGCAATCGTGCGCGCGACGCGCAGCACCCGCGTGTAGCCGCGCATCGAAAGCCCCAGCTGTTCCACACCCTGCATCAGAAGCGTCTTGGCGGAAGGCTCCGGTGTGCAGTATTTTTCCAGCGCATCGCCATCTGCATGGGCGTTGAGGGAAATAGTTTCGGATGCGTAACGATTGATCTGGAGTGTGCGGGCAGCGGCCACGCGCGCGGCTACGGCACTGGAATTTTCCGCTTTGGCGGTGGTTTCGATCTCCAGCGGCGAAACGGCGGGAACCTCCACGTGCAGGTCAATGCGATCCAGCAAGGGACCGGAGAGTTTTGACTGGTAATCCGTACCGCAATGGGGTGCTTTGCCGCAGGCGCGGGCTTCGTCCCCCAGATACCCGCAGCGGCAGGGGTTCATCGCCGCGACAAGCTGGAAATGCGCGGGATAGGTGATGTGCGCCTGTACTCTTGCTATTGAAACGCTGCGCGTTTCGAGAGGTTGCCTCAGCGCATCCAGCACCTGCCTCGGAAATTCGGGAAGCTCGTCGAGAAACAGAATGCCGCCGTGGGCGAGGGTCACTTCGCCGGGCTTGGCGCGCGAGCCGCCGCCGATCATCGCGGGCATGGAGCAGTTATGGTGCGGATCGCGGAACGGGCGGCGGCGCGTGAGCTTCCCGCCTTCGAGCAGCCCCGCCACGGAACTCACCATGCTCACCTCCAGCATCTCCGCCGAAGTCATCGGCGGAAGAATGCCCGGCAATCGCGCTGCCAGCATGGATTTCCCGGAACCCGGAGGGCCGGACATCAGCAGGTTATGCCCGCCCGCCGCCGCGATTTCCAGCGCGCGCTTGGCGGTTTCCTGGCCTTTGATGTCGCGCAGGTCGGGATAGGCGATGCTTTGTTCCGCAACCGCCACTTTCGGGCGATCCAGAAGCTGGATGCCGCGCAGGTGGTTGATGAGTGCCAGCAGCGAGGGCGCGGCGATAATATCGAGATCACCCGCCCATGCGGCCTCCGCCCCGTTCTCCGCCGGGCAGATGATGCCCATCCCCCGCGCGTTCGCCCCCACGGCGGCGGGCAGCACCCCGGCGACGGAACGGATCGCGCCATCCAGTGCCAGCTCGCCCAGCACGATGTAGCGGCGGATCGCATCCTCCGGAACCACGCCCATTGCGGCGAGCAGCCCCAGCGCGACGGGGAGATCGTAATGGCTGCCCTCCTTGGCGAGATCCGCCGGGGAAAGATTCACCGTGATGCGCTTCGGCGGCAGGGCAAGCCCCATCGCCCCCAGGCTGGTGCGCACACGCTCACGCGATTCGGTCACCGCCTTATCCGCCAGCCCCACGATCGAAAACGCCACCATGCCGGAGGAAAGATGCGTCTGCACATCCACCTCCGTCACCTCGATGCCCTGAAAGGCAAATGTCGCAACGCGCGAAACCATGCATGACCTTAGGAAAAATAATCCACTAAATGGATGGTATTATACCCTATGTCTGCCCGTTGAACAGCCTGAAACAACTATGGTGTTTCCCCTTTATTTTCATCATTATCCCCTTGAAGCAAGTAAGGCCGTCATTCCCCGACTTTTTGCGCAAGCAAAAAACATCGGGGAATCCATGCCAGCCTTGCGATGGATCGCCCTAGAATCGCTACGCGATTCGGGCGATGACGGCGTTACCTGTTCCAGGGGGATAATGACGCAAAAATGCTCTAAACAGGTTCGGAGTATTCTGGATTATATTGCGGAAGAAAACCCCCATGCCGCAATTGCCGCAGGCCGGAAAATAGAAGAAGCTGCTGCGGAATCGCTGGCGTTTCCGTATCCTGGCCGCCCCGCTCCTGTCGAGGGGCTCCGGGTATTCTGCATCCCGCGCCTGCCCTACCTGATCGTCTATTCCGTGCGGGAAAACGTGGTAGAAATTGCCACGCTGTGGCACGGCAGGCAGGATTGGATGCATTGATCCCGCCCTGGCGTGAAACCACTTGTGTATTTCCCTATGTTTCTGTAAGCTATTGCAAAAGTGCAACAGTTGTGCCGCTTGCCCCTTATACACCGGATGCCGCGAAGTTGAACAGAGGCAATGTCACCAGGGAACGATGCTGAAACCCGCCCCGAAATTATCTCCCGCACGCCCCGGCGAATCCCGCTATTCCCTTGTGCGGGTGATTGTGGCGTTCTGCGCCATCATCATGATACTCAATTGCGCGATTGTGATCAAGCGCGGGATGTCGGCCTATCAGGAAAGCGTCCTTGAAGGCCAGGCCAGCGCAGGGCGTCTTGCGCATACCCTCTCCGACCATATCGAACTCACCTTCTTCGCGGTAGACCTCGCGCTCAAACGGGCGGTTGAACGGCAGTATTTCAA
>JAHFPR010000221.1 GCA_023269645.1 Alphaproteobacteria bacterium
CCCGACACCACGGGCGCACTTCAGGCCTATAATCTTGCGCTTGGCACGGAGGGCGGGCAGGCATTTTCGTTTGGCGCGGAGCGGAATATTTTTCTTGGCGGCAACCACGCTGATCTCGCAAGCTACAACTCGCTGACGGGTGGCACGGGGGTGAGTGTTGATCTTGCATCGGGGTATGCGAAACTTGTTGGTGGAACGGAGATAAAGGACTATTTTAACGGCGCGGTTTTGTCTGCCACGGGTTCTTCCTACGCCGACAGTTTCAAGGGCGACATCCACGCCAACATTTTCTCCTGCGGGGCGGGGAACGATACGGTGACGTGCGACGGCGGGGATAGCGTCACGAGTGGCAGCGGCACTGACCGGATTGCTATCACGCACCAGAATACCGGGACGATTACGGTGACGGATTTTACCCCCGGCACGGACGTGCTGGATTTATCCGCGCTCGGCGTGTTTCTGGCGGATGTTCAGGCCAATGCCACCGAGGGCGGCGGCAACACCACCCTGCATCTTCCCGGCGGGCAGGATGTGGTAATTCAGGGAGTTTCCAAAACCAACCTGTTCAACCCGGCTAACAATGCGTTCACCGGCTTGATCGGCGGCACATCCGGCAACGCGCTCGTTGGCAATTCCTCGGCGAATACGATTGACACGACCAGCGCGAACATCAACGGGCACTATGACACGGCGAACAACGATAATTGGGTTGCCTTACGGAAGGCTATTTAAGTAGAAAGGGTGACTCATATGAAAATATTGAAAATTATTACCTTATTGTTTCTAGTGAGTGCGGCCTCTGGCTTTGTGTATTGGCATTTCTTATATGATTCTCAAAGCCGGAAATTCAATTCACTTATTAAAGAACAAATTGCCAAAGGCAAGTACAGCTTCCCGCTCAAAGATGTCGTGCCGTTTGAATGGCAAGAGGTATGTGCTTATTTGGCCTATGGAGCTGATCTTTCCAAGAATCTTAATTCTGAACATCACCCCCTCTCTGGATATAAAATAATCGGAGAATTCCAGGGAGATGATGATGGAAGTTGGACTTTAGTTTTTAAGGATAAGGTGAATAAAAATGCCTACCTCATTAATCCGGGATTTACATTTAGACGCCAGACACCTGAATGGAGGGGAGGATGCTCTGATAAAGAGAGCATCATCACTTATTATCCTGATGTAAGGCAGCTTTTAGTTTCTTCTCAACAACCTAAACAATAGGGAGTATTTTTATGACAGATTTCCATGCATTAATGGCGCAATACGCGGAAGAATCCTACCAGTACTTTGACCAGAATATTCGGACACTTCCTAAGAATGCTGATGGCTCATGGAATTTTGCGGCTGGTGGTTTCCATAACAACGATGTAGATGCCTTCCGCCATGCTTATGTCAGTGGTGCATTTACGCTTGAATATAACCACACCTTGGCGGAAGTGCTTGGGGTGTTAAACGAAATCAAGGGAGATTGGCATGGCCAACCGGCAGATGAAAAAGCAATGGATTTGTTTAACAATCAGGCAGGGAGGAATCTCGCGGATTCAGCGAGCACACGGCAAGGCTTGGCTACTGCGCTAGAAACAGCACTTGGGAATAATGAACTTGTAACGAGTCTGGGAAGTGCTCCTTCTTCTTACGGCACTGATGTCGTTGTTCAAACACGGGATGACGGTCAGTTCATTGCCGGAGTGGCAACAGGAGATTATGCGGGGTATTATTCGGCAATTTTTGCTTCCCAGCCAGACACTACTCAGGTTAATACTCTTCTTGACGCAGCAGCAGCCAGTCCCCTCTTGTGGGAGCAAAATAGCACACTTGATGTATGCTACATGGATTCAAGCATACAGCACCTTCTTGCTACTTACAAAATTCTTATAGACCCTTCTTCAGATACAGTAGTTGGCATTATATCTGGCACACCCGGCATGGTTGTTGATGGGACGAGTGCGGCGAACAACATCAACTCCTCGTACACGGATGCGCAGGGGGATCACGTTACCTCGAATAATGATACACTTACGGGTAATGCGGGGAATGACACGCTCAATGGCGGCGCGGGCAGTGATACGTATATCTTCAACAAAGGCGACGGGAATGATGACATCAACGAGGGGCAGAGCACGACGGATCGGAACATTCTGCAACTGGCGGGAATCAGCCACACGCAGGTGTATCTGAACACGGTGAGCACGTGGCATCTGAAGTTCACGGTGAATGACGGGGCGGCGCAGGGCAGCGTGATAAACAACTACGCGTGGTACAATTTGCCCGCCACGAACGGCTATCGGCTGAGCTTCCTGCAACTCAGCGACCAGACGCTCGACCTCACGGGTGCGCTCACCTACAGCACCGCGAACACCGCGGGCGAAGCCGTCATCGCGCGGCAGGACGGCACACAGGCGGATACCGTGCTGGGGAACAGCGGGAACGACGGACTCACGGGCGGCGCGGGCAACAATATCCTGAACGGCTATGCGGGCGTGGATATGCTCAACGGCGGCGCGGGCGCGGACACGCTGACGGGCGGCACAGGCGGCGATGATCTCTATGGCGGCGCGGGGAATGACGTGTTTATTTTCAACAAGGGCGACGGCAACGACACGCTGGAGGACACGCAGAGCCTCACGGATACGGGGATTTTGCGGCTTCAGGGCATCAACCTTTCGCAGGTGTATCTGGATACGCAAAGCACGTGGAGCCTGTACATCCGGGTGAATGACGGCGCGCCGCAGGGCTATGTGAACTCCGCGCACCAGTGGTACAATTCTCCGGCGACGTATGGCCTCGGCCTGAAGACGATCGTGGCGGATGACGGCAGCATCAACCTGGACAATCCGCTGGTCTACAGCACACCGAACACGGCAGGCGCGAGCTTCATGTCCCGGCAGGACGGTACGCGGGCGGACACGCTGCTGGGGAATGCGGGGAACGATGTGCTGTATGGCGGTGCTGGCAATAACACGATGAACGGCTACGCAGGGAGTGACGTGCTGGATGGCGGTGCGGGCAACGACACGCTCGATGGCGGCACAGGCGGCGATTATCTCTACGGCGGCACCGGGAACGACACGTTCGAGTTCGCAGTGGGCGGCGGGCACGACACCGTCTACGACACCTCCGGC
>JAHFPR010000222.1:0-2726 GCA_023269645.1 Alphaproteobacteria bacterium
CTGGGCTTCAGCCATCCGGTGGATTTCCAGATTCCGGAAGGTATCACCATCAAAACGCCGAAGCCGACAGAAATCGAAATCTCCGGCGCGGACAAGCAGAAGGTAGGCCAGGTGGCCGCTAATATCCGCAAATGGAAGAAGCCGGAGCCTTACAAGGGCAAGGGCATCAAATACAGCAGCATTTACGACAAGCCGGGCGAAATCGTGCGGCGTAAGGAAGGCAAGAAGAAATAACCCGGTTCGGAATAGCAGGAAAAAGGTAAGATTATGGCCAAGAGAGAAACATTGTTTGAACGTCGCCGCCGCCGTGTGCGCTTTGCGCTTAAAAGCCATGCGAACGGTAAAGTGCGCCTGACGGTTGCACGCTCCAACAAGCAGATTTACGCGCAGCTGGTGGATGACGAAAAAGGCATCACAATTGCTTCCGCATCCTCGCTGGATAAAGAACTGCAACTGAAAAACGGTGGCAACCTTAAGGCGGCGGAGGCTGTGGGCAAGCTGCTTGCGCAGCACGCTGTTAAAGCCAAGGTCAAGGAAGTGGTATTTGACCGTGGCGGTTATATTTATCATGGGCGTGTGAAGGCACTCGCCGACGCGGCGCGCGAAGGCGGCCTCAAATTTTAACAAGGAACTGTTTGTATGAGCATGAAAACGCAATCTGATTCAAAAGATTCCAGAAAGGAACGTGATGGAGCCGGAGACGGCCTCATTGATAAGCTGGTTGCCATCAACCGTACCGCGAAAGTGGTGAAAGGCGGTCGTCGCTTCGGGTTTACCGCGCTGGTCGTGGTGGGTGACGGCAACGGCAAAGTCGGATTCGGCAAGGGCAAAGCTAAGGAAGTGATGGACGCGCGCAAAAAGGCTTCGGAAGCCGCGCGCAAGGCGATGATCCGCATCCCGCTGCGCGAAGGCCGCACGATTCACCATGACATCCGTGCATCTTCGGGTGCAGGCAAAGTAGTGCTGCGCAGTGCCCCGGCGGGTACGGGTATTATCGCCGGCGGCCCGATGCGCGCGGTGTTTGAAGCCCTCGGCATCAAGGATGTGGTGGCGAAATCCACCGGTTCCTCCAACCCGTTCAACATGATTCGCGCTACCTTCAGGGCGTTGCAGGATATACAATCCCCCCGCTCGACGGCGGAGCGGCTCGGCAAGAAGGTTGGTGACATTATAGCGCGCCGCGAGAACAGCCAGCCTGGCGCAGCGGAAGCGGCGGAAGGCACGGATGAAGCGGGTGAAGCAAAGAAGGCGACAAGGAAAAAGAAATAGTGATCAGAGTTGAGTGGTGAGAGTTCAGCAAAAACTTTCACTCACCACTCAACTCTCAACTCTGAACACCGAGGTAATTATGGCAACCGCAAAGAAAACAATCAAGGTAACCCGCATCCGGAGTGCCCTTACCCGCCCGGAAAGACAAGGGGCAACGCTGGTCGGGCTTGGCCTGAATAAACCAAACCGTACACGTGTGCTGGAAGATACGCCCGCCGTGCGCGGGATGATCAAGAAAGTGCATCATCTGGTACGGGTAGAAGAATAGTTCGTTAATTGTTATTCATTACTCATCAATGGTAACGGATTGCGATTAACGATTAACGATTAACGATTAACTGAGCAAAGATTATGGCAAACATATTGAACCTTCTCGCGGATAACAAGGGCGCACGCTACAAAAGCAAGCGTCTTGGGCGCGGTATCGGCTCCGGCAAAGGTAAAACCTGCGGTCGCGGCGGCAAGGGACAGACGGCGCGCTCCGGCGTGGCGATCAACGGTTTTGAAGGCGGGCAGATGCCCATCTATCGCCGCCTTCCGAAGCGCGGTTTCCACAATTATAACCGGAAAGAACTGGAAGGGGTGAACCTGCTGATGCTGCAGAAGCTCATTGATCGAAAAGAAATTGACGCTTCCAAGCCGATCACCACAGCGGTGCTGGTTGCCGTTGGCCTCGCGGCGGGCGATAAGGACGGCATCAAGCTGCTTGCGAAAGGCGAGATCAAATCCAAGGTGACGATTGAAGTGGACGCGGCTTCGGTGTCGGCCATTGCCGCTGTTGAGAAATCCGGCGGAAAAGTCAGCATCGTGGAAAAGAAAGTGGCTGCCTCCGGCGAGAAAAAGGCGAAGAAAACCAGCACTTCCAAGTAAGGTAGCTGACACATGGCATCTTCGGCCTCTTCCAGACTCGCTTCCAGCATGAATTTCGGTGTGATCGGCAAGGCGCAGGAACTGCAGAAACGTCTGTGGTTCGTGGTAATCGCGCTTTCGGTTTACCGGCTCGGCACGTATATTCCCATTCCGGGCGTGAACGCAAAAATCCTCGCGGAACTTTTCGCGCAGCAGCAGCAAGGTGTGCTCGGAATCTTCAATATGTTCTCCGGCGGCGCGCTTTCCCGCATGACGATTTTTGCGCTCGCTATCATGCCATATATCACGGTCTCCATCATCATCCAGTTGCTCACGGTGATGTCCCCCTACCTCACCGCGCTGAAGAAGGAAGGCGAGGCCGGACGGCGGAAAATCAATCAGTTTACCCGCATCGGCACAGTATTTATGTCCGGTTTTCAGGCATTCGGGATTTCTGTATTCCTGGAATCCATGCACGGGCCGGGTGGCTCGGTGGTGGTGGATCCCGGCCTGTTTTTCAAGATTACCACAATCGTGACTCTGGTCGGAGGAACCATGTTTCTGATGTGGCTGGGCGAGCAGATCACCCAGCGCGGCATCGGCAACGG
>JAHFPR010000222.1:2736-3120 GCA_023269645.1 Alphaproteobacteria bacterium
CCCTCGCCCGCACGTTTGAACTTGGACGCACCGGTGCTCTGGACACGGGTGTTATCATCGTGGTCATGGCACTGGCGGTGGCGGTGGTGGCCTTCATCGTGTTCATGGAACGGGCGCAGCGGCGCATCCTGGTGCAATACCCGAAGCGGCAGATCGGTAATAAGCAATATGGCGGCCAGAGCCAGCATATGCCGTTGAAAATCAATACGGCGGGGGTGATTCCGCCGATTTTTGCCAGTTCGCTGCTGCTGTTCCCCGCGACGATTGCCGGGTTCGGGGAAGCCAAAGGCACGGGCGGATTCCTGGATACCATCAACCTTTATCTCGGCCACGGCAAGCCGCTTTATATGGTGCTTTATGTGCTGCTTATCGTCTTTTTCTGCT
>JAHFPR010000223.1 GCA_023269645.1 Alphaproteobacteria bacterium
CGGCAAGTCGCGGATGATTTCCGCCTTATAATTTTCGCCTTTTTTCTCGAAGAACGCGATGGCATCGTCCCTATCCCACACCTCGCGTGCGATGGGAGAATTTTCGGCCACGATTTTTTTCCATCTCGCGCTCAAATTTTTCCAGATCCTCCAGCGCGAAGGGTTTTTCCCGCGCGAAATCATAGAAAAATCCGTTCTCGATGTTGGGGCCGATCGTCACCTGCGCATCCGGATAAATGCGCTGCACCGCCTGCGCCAGAATATGCGCGGTATCGTGGCGGATAACATTTAAGCCCCGCTCATCCTTACCCGTGATGATGGAAACGGGCGCATCCCCGGTGATCTCACGCGAAAGATCCCATTCCTGATCATACACCTGAATGGCGATCGCCGCCTTGGCCAGCCCCGCGCCAATGCTGGCCGCAATCTGCGCGCCGGTGACGGGCGAATCATACTGCCGCACCGAGCCATCCGGCAGGGTGATGTTGAGCTTGGTATGTGCCTGTTGCGGATGCATAAAGAGAATGATGGATGATGGATGATGGATGATGGATGATGGATGATGGATGATGGATGATGGATGATGGATGATGGATGATGGTAAATATTGGGTGCAACCACCCATCATCCAACTGCTACCGTCTGTTTAGCGGATTCGGCGGAAGTGTCAAGCGCGAGCAGTTCCCCGGCCAGACGGATGACTTCGCGCGCGGGCAGCATGGCGAGGTCGTTCTCCGCAATAACCCGGACATCCCGGCCACGCGGGACACGCAGCTTGTAGTCAGAAAACCCCGGAAAAGCAAAGACCGTTTTGCAGCCCGTGGCGGCCACCAGCCACATCGGCTCCGTATCATTACCGATGGTCACCACCGCACGCCGGGCAAGTTCGGCGATTTCACCGAACCCCACCTTCCCCGCCAGATTTACCACCTTGATACCCGCGCAGAGGCCTTCCACCTCATCCACCAGTTGTTTCTCATCCGGGCTGCCGATGAACACCGGCGTGATTTCCTGACGCTCCAGCCATCGCGCCACTTCTACAAAGCCCACATCGCTCCAGCGTGTCGGCAACGCGATTTCCCTGCCCTCCGCCGTCATGACGCGCGGCGGCATCTGATACGGCGCGCCGGCGGGAAACAGCAGGGCATAGCGGGGCGGAAGCACGTAACCGCTTATATCCGCCGTGATAAAGGAGACATCGAGCGGCGGCAGGTTGGGGATACCCGCCTCGGCAAGCTGGCCTGCCTGCCGATCCAGCAGGTGCAGCCGCTCCCATTCGAGCGGCATATGGGGATGGGAGCACCAGCTGATATGGCCGCTCCAGTCCGGTTTCTTTTTTCCCATCAGCCGGAAATACCACTCCGTGCGCCGCGAGCATTGCAGATCGTACACGCCGCTGAAGCGTTCCTCTCGCAACGCCCGCAGGAATGCCAGATAATGCCGGACGTTCCAGGGTGGCGTGAGCGAATCTTCCCACACGCGGTTGAAATATCCGGATCTGCGCGCCCATTCCACATATGGCTCGGTAGTGAGCAGGGTAAGGTGGTGATCTTTATGCCGTTCGTGGATGGCCTTGAACGCGCCGGTTGCCTGCACGAACTCATCCAGCCCGCCCAGCTTGATGACGAGAAAGCGGAGTTGCTTTGTCGGAGAATCTGTCATGATTCGCTTTTCTGCACGTGTTGTACCCCCCGTTCCTTAAGCAATGCTTGTTCCTTCAACAATTCCCTGGCTTTGGCCAGCCGCAGCATCCGCGCGTATCCATATTGTGCGCTGGCGACGAATCCATCCATCCCATAGATAAAATACCGCCTAAGTATATAAGATTTCAAGAAAGAAAGGAATGGTTCACATATTATTCGTAAACCCTGGGGTTTTCTGCCTTTGGCGATGTAGTCCTGCGCCTGAAGGTCGGAATAGTAATTAATCTTCCCTGTCCAGTGGCTTAGGTTGCGAAAACAGCGGTGCAGCACGATGCCCTTCACCTCGCCCGCCGCACCCTCCCGCACCACCACGGAATCGTGCACGGTGCTGTCGCGGAAGCCAGCGCGGCGTTTGTCATACAGTCGGATAAAGCGGTATTTCGGAGTGAGCGCGAGCGGCCTGTCCTCATGCGGCATCAGCATCTGCCAGCGCAGCCGGAACGCGCTTTCCTTCGGGTCGCCTGAGGCGAACAGTGCCTGGATATTCGCGGCCAGTTCAGGAGTCACCTCCTCATCCGCATCCAGATTGAGTATCCAGCTATTACGGCATTCCCCCTCGCCAAATATTTTCTGCTGGCCATAACCCTCCCAGCTATGGAACAGCACACGCGCGCCGAGCTTTTCCGCCACGTGCATTGTATCGTCCCGGCTGCCGCTATCCACCACGATCACCTCATCCGCCCACTCGCGCACACTCAGAATGGGGCGGACGATACGGTCGGCCTCATCCTTGGCGATGATGAACACGGAGAGGGGGAGGCGGGTTACCATGATTCGGTTTCCCCATTCTCAAAAGCACTGGGCTTTTTCTCCGAGAGAGCGGAGGGCAGAGAGCAGAGAGCAATAGTATCTTCTTTACCTTGCTCTCTGCTCTCTGCCCTCCGCTCTTTCATCCCCAGCATCTCTCCATACAGTGCCAGCGTTTTGCCGCACATACTTTCCAGCGAGAAATTCTCCGCCACGTGCGCCCGCGCTTTTCTGCCGATTTCCGCCAGTTCCTCATCTCCCATGCGGAGGCCGCGCGCGATGCCTTCGGCCATATCCTTGGTGAATTTGCTATCCACCAGCCGCCCGGTTTCGCCGTGGACAACGGTTTCCTTCGCCCCGCCGATTTCGGTGGCGACCACGGGGCGACCCATCGCCTGCGCCTCCACGATCACGCGCCCGAACGCCTCCGCCTTCTGCGAGGCCGAAACTACCACGTGCGCCAGCAGATACGCGGCTGGCATATCGTTCACCGCGTCTTCCAGACGCACCTTTTTTTCCAGACCGTATTTCATGATGGTTTCACGCAACTCCTTGTAATATGCCTCATGCCCGGCGGAATCTCCGAAGATAACGCAGTAATAATCGCGGTCGGCAGGCAGGCGGGAGAGCGCATCCAGCAGGAACACCTGACCTTTCCAGCGGGTGATC
>JAHFPR010000224.1 GCA_023269645.1 Alphaproteobacteria bacterium
AATTCCAATGAGTCCGGCAAGGATAAGGCCAGCATCACCAAGGCTAGCACCCACATTAACGATTCATGAAATGATGCTGTACTCTTTAAAAGCTTTATCTGCTCAATAACAAAATTTACAACGCCAATAACCCAAGCAAGGTTACCAAAAAATCTGACGCTCTTATGTGTTGCTTGCTTTAACATAAATACCTTTCAATTTTACTCCGTCATGCCCTGAATTTGCGAAGCAAATTCTAGGGGCATCCATCTCACCGCATACTCGTTGCAGCATGGATCGCCCTAGAATTGCCTTCGGCAATTCAGGCGATGACGGCTACCCATACATTATCCACCCGATAAGCCCCACCAGCCCGATCAGCATCACGAAGGCGTAGTGATACACATAACCCGTCTGCAACTGGCTGAATTTCTGGCCGGTGCGCTGGCAGAGTTTTGCAATACCGTTCGGGCCGAAGCGATCAATCACCGCCACATCGCTGCCCTGCCACAGCGCATAGCCGATGGCCTTGGCGGGGCGCACGAACAGCGCATCGTAAAGCTCGTCGAAATACCATTTGTTATAGAGGAATTGATACACCGGTGCGCAATTCCGCGCGATTTTTCCGGGCAGTTCGGTATTTTTGATGTAACAAATCCACGCCAGCACCAGCCCGCCAATGCCGACATAGAACGGCAGTGTTTCCACCCATTCCGGCACATGGTGCGCCGCTTCCAGCACATTGAAGCCACCTTCCCGCAGCACAATCGCACCGTTCCAGAATGCGAGATCTCCCGCCCCCATATGGAGCATCCGGATGGCCACATAGCCAGCACCCGCCGCGCCGATGGCAAGCAGTAACAGCGGCAGGGTCATCACCTTCGGCGATTCATGGATATGCTTCTGCACTTTTTTGGAGGCACGGCATTCCCCGTGAAAAGTCATGAAAATCAATCGCCAGGAATAAAACGCCGTCATCGTTGCCGCCGTGATGCCCATCCAGAAAGCAAAGTGCCCGAACCCGTTGCCGTTCTGCCCGGCGGCGTAGGCGGACTCCAAAATTAAATCCTTAGAGAAATACCCCGCGAACGGCGGGAATCCGATAATCGCCAGCGTACCAATCAGCATCATCGCGTAGGTGAACGGAATCTTTTTGCGAATACCGCCCATGTTGCGCATATCCTGCTCATCGCTCATCGCGTGGATCACGCTGCCCGCGCCGAGGAACAGCAGTGCCTTGAAGAAACCGTGCGTCATCAGGTGAATAACCCCCGCGCTATACGCCGAAACGCCGCACGCGAAAAACATATAGCCAAGCTGCGAGCAGGTGGAATAGGCAATCACGCGCTTGATGTCGTTCTGCGTGATGGCAATTGTTGCCGCGAAGAAGCACGTCGCCGCACCAACAATAGTTACGAGATCGCGCGCGGTTTCCGAAAGCTCGAACAGCGGCGAGCAGCGCGCCACCATGAACACACCCGCCGTCACCATCGTCGCGGCGTGGATGAGCGCGGAAACCGGCGTGGGACCTTCCATCGCATCCGGCAGCCAGGTGTGCAATCCAAGCTGCGCGGATTTTCCCATCGCCCCGATAAACAGCAGGATGCAGATAAGCGTCAGCGCAGGAATCGGGAAGCCCAGGAATTCCACCACACGCTCCTGATACTGCTGCGCTGTGCTAAACACTTCGGTAAACTGAATAGAGCCGAAAATCATGTAGATAGCAAAGATACCTAATGCAAAACCGAAATCCCCCACGCGGTTCACGACAAACGCTTTGATCGCCGCATTATTGGCGGATTCCTTGTGATACCAGAAACCTATAAGCAGGTACGAACATAGTCCCACCCCTTCCCATCCCAGGAAAAGCTGGAGGAAATTATCGCTCGTCACCAGCATCAGCATGAAGAAAGTGAACAGCGAGAGATACGCCATAAAGCGCGGCGGGTGCGGGTCGTGGCTCATATACCCCACCGAATAAATATGCACGAGCGCAGAAACGCCCGTCACCACGATGAGCATCACGGCAGTGAGCGCATCCACGCGGAGTGCCCAGTTCACCTTGAGATCGCCGGAGTGCAGCCAGGGGGAAAGCTGTATCACCTGAGGATGATGCCCCAGTGCCACGCTCTGGAACAGCGCAATGGAAAGCAGCGCGGAAAGCACCGTGCAGGTGCAGGTGATCCACTGCGCCGCGCTGCTTGAAATGCGGCGCGAATTCAGCCCCACCACCATCGCCGCGAACAACGGCAAAAAAACTACCAGTAACGCTGTCATCTTTTGACCTCAGCCATTTTCCGGCCCTCTTTTAAGGATTTTCTCCACACCATCTTCTGAACGCCCGCAGGACTTTTTAGTGGTATAAGAGGCGATAAGCAATGCGGTATTTTTATGCCCGCGATGCGCGGCGATGGCTTGCGGCGTTACCGCGTTTTTATTGGTCAGGTGCGGATCCGCGCCCGCCTCCAGCAATAAACGCACGATTTCCTCGTATCCATTACGCGCAGCCATGAACAGCGGCGTGGCGGCGTTTTCATTGGAAATATTTACGTCTGCACCCACCGCCAGCAGCAGCTTCACCACCTCCAGATGGCCATTCGCGGCAGCCAGGAAAAGCGCGGTGGATCCGTTGACGTTCCGCCTGTCAATTATCTCAGGATATTTCGGCAACTGGCGCACACGCGTTGCATCCCCGCTTGCCGCGAGGAAATGCAACTCGGTGTTGCCATACCTGTCCGTCAGCGATGTGCCCCCGCCCTGGTTCATGGCTAACCCTTCAACCGGTTCATATCTTCAATTTCAATGGTATTCCGGTTGCGGTAATACACCACGAGAATCGCCAGGCCGATAGCCGCTTCGGCTGCCGCCACCGTCAGCGTGAACATGGCAAATACCTGCCCGGTGATGTTCCCCAGATACGCCGAAAACGCTACCAGATTGATGTTCACCGCCAGCAGCATCAGCTCAATGGACATCAGGATGGTGATGACGTTTTTCCGGTTCAGGAAAATGCCGCACACTCCGATGGTGAAGAGTATCCCCGCCAGCGTCAGGTAATGCATTAGTCCGATATGCACGAGTTTATCCATTATACGATCCCTTTACCAGATTCCACATTCACCAGCGTCACGCTTTCCCT
>JAHFPR010000059.1 GCA_023269645.1 Alphaproteobacteria bacterium
CTCCGGCGACGCGATGTTCGAGGCGGCGGCGGAGGCGGGTGCAGGCAATGTGGAGTCGGATGAGATTTTCCATGAAATCACCTGCGCGGCGGATGATCTGAACGAAGTGCGCGAGGTGCTCACCCGGAAATTCGGCGATCCGGAAACAGCTAAGCTGGACTGGAAACCCAAAACCGTCATCACCGTGAACAAGGAACGCGCGGAAGAAATCATCGCGCTGATCGAGGCACTGGAAGATCACGACGACGTGCAGGCCGTTTCGGCGAATTTCGACGTAAGCGAGGAAACCGCGCAGCAGATGGCGGCGGGGTAATGGTGGGTGTCATTCCCTGAATTGCCGCAGGCAATTCTAGGGGAATCCATCTCGCCGCGTATTGTGCCTTACGATGGATCGCCCTAGAATCGCTGTGCGATTCAGGCGATGACGGGCTTGTCCCGTAAAATACATAAGTACATCACGGAGGAAACCCATACTCGCAAAATTCGTCACTGTGATGAAGAACCTGCTGGCCGCGCTGCTCCTGGTGGTGCTGGTGACAGTAGCAGGGGTGATTTTCCTGGCCGTGATGCTGTTGCACCGCATCCTGATGCTGCTGGTGGGAACCTCACGCGGGGCGGCGGGCGCGGGCACGTATTTCCTTCTCACCCTTCTTTCCAACATCCTGGCGCGGGTGATCGGCTTCGTGATTGTAAGCCTGCTGGTCGGCGCGCTGATTTACCTTGCACTGGAATACAACCCGGAACTCCGCAACGACGTGAATAACGGTATTGCGCGGATAGAACAGAAAATCGAGAATTTCAGCGGCATTCACCTGCCGAGCCTCGCCTTCCCCACGCTGGAGGAAATGTGGCAGATGATCACCCGCAAGGGTTCTTCGGATAACCCGAACCCGCTTTACCTCAGCAACCTGCACATCCCGGATTCCTTAAAGAACCTGAGCACCGCCGAAATCGAGCAGCGCATCCGGCAGCTCCGGCAGATGCCGAAACTTCCGGACGATGCCGCAAAGGAATTGCAGCAACTGGAGGAACTCCGTAACGCGAAATTTCCCGCCAACCTTCCCGGCATCCAGCTTCCGACCGGCATACAACTTCCGGATGTCAAGGATGTCGGAAAACTTGCAAACCTGATCCCCCCGCAGTTGCTGCCGAAGGAATTGCAGCCGCTGATGAACGTGACGATGGATCCGGAAACGCTCAAACAGTTCAAGTCCCTGGCCGAGGGCGGCGGTTTCTCCACCCAGGGCGCGATGGCGGCACTGCCTATCCTCAAGAGCGCGCTCTATGGCGGGAATCCGGAACTCAGCGGCGCGTCGTACAAGGCACTTTCGCAGATGAACTCGCCGGAAGCCAAAGCAGCAATCGCCCAGTATGAAAAACTCATGGAGCAGATGGTGCATGACGCGAATCTTAGGCATTGATCCGGGTCTGCAGCGCACCGGCTGGGGGGTTATTGATTCTCGCGGCAACGCGCTCGCGTTCGTGGCTTGCGGAGTGGTGGCCACCAACCCCTCCCATGCAATGGCGGAGCGGCTGGTAACGCTCCATCGCGGCATCGGGGAAATCATCACCCGCCACCATCCCGACGAGGCGGCGGTGGAGGAAACCTTCCTCAACCGCAATCCGCTTTCCTCGCTGAAGCTGGGGCACGCGCGGGGGGCGTTGCTCACCACACTTTCCCTTGCGGGGCTTGCCATAACGGAATATGCTGCGACGAAGGTGAAAAAATCCGTGGTAGGCGTTGGCCGGGCGGAGAAACAGCAGGTGGGGCATATGGTACGTATTCTGCTTCCCGGCTCGGCGGGTTTCGCGGATGCTGCCGATGCCGCCGATGCTCTGGCCGTTGCGATATGCCATGCGCACCATATGGGGATAAGAAAAGTGGCTGGAGTTCAGAGTTCGGAGTTCAGTTAGTGATGCTTACCGAACTCTGAACTCCGTACTCCGAACTCTGGAAACCTATGATCGGAAAACTGCGCGGCATAGTGGATGAAACGGCGGAGCACCATGTGGTGCTCGATGTCGGCGGCGTGGGCTATATCGCCTTTTGCTCCGGGCTGACGCTTTCCGCGCTCCCACCCGCCGGCAGCCCCGCCACCCTCCTCATCGAAACCCACGTGCGGGAGGATCACATCCATCTTTTTGGCTTCCGCGACGAAGCCGAGCGCGCATGGTTCCTGCTGCTGAACTCCATCACCGGCATCGGGCCAAAGCTGGCACTTTCCATTCTCTCCGTGCTCCCACCCGAAAAGCTGGCAACAGCGGTGGCCGCGCAGGATAAAGCCGTATTCCGTTCGGTAAGTGGCGTGGGGCCGCGCCTCGCCGAGCGCATCATCACCGAGCTTAAGGGCAAGGAACTCAGCCCCGGTCTGGCTGGCGGTGTCGCCGTTTTCGCGGAGGCGGTAGCCGGAAAATCCCCCGCCGTAGCCGGTGCGGAAAGCGCGATCCGCGATGCAGTTTCCGCCCTCACCAACCTGGGCTACAGCCGCTCGGAGGCCTACCAGAAAGTCACCGCTCTCGCCGCGAAACACACAAAACCGAGCGTGGAAACCCTCATCAGGGAAAGCCTGCAGGAGCTTGCATCGTGAGCTACCGTGGCCATCACCATCTGAAGCGCGTCAACCTTCCGACAGAGCGGCAGAAGCCGGATACCCCCTCGCTAATCCACTGGGTGAGCGTGATCGCGCTGTTCCCGTTCCGGTTCCTGATGCGGGAGGCACTGGCACTGCTGCTGCTGACCCTGCTCGCCTACCTCGCCTTCTATATGTATATGCAGGGCACGAAAGAGCGGCAGGAGCAGTACCACCAGATCATGGACGCGGCGGCGCAGGTTCCGATTGTGCTTGGCGGGCTGGCATATCAGGGCGGAATGCCACAGCTTGGCGAAATGCTGGGTTATAAACCCTCGGCCTCGAATGCGGAGCAGGCGCGGAAACTCCTGCAGATGCTTTCCGGAAAACCGGATGTCAGCAAAATCCGGGAGCTTGCAGGCAAGGAAACAAAAGAAGGTGAATCGCCCGCCGCCACTCCGGAAAGTGCGGCTACGCCCGCAACAACGAAAAATACTCCGCCCGCAGTCATTCCTGAAAACACCCCTGCATCTTCCGCGCCGGAAACGCCGGACGATACAGAGGAAGTTGAGGAAGCCTCTCCGCCGCCATTATCTCCGCCTCCCGCGCCCGCACAGCCGCCTGCGCCGAAGGAAATAAGGCCTGTGACGGCTGCACCCGCGCAACCCATATCACAACCCTCCCCCGCGCCACAGCCGAAAGCGGAAGTGCCCGCACTACAGCCTGCACCCGTCCCGGCGCGCGCCTTTCCTCCGGTAAAAATTCCGGCCATCACGCTTGCAGCTACGGCGATTCATGCCCCCGCCCCTGCACCCGCCATACCCGCGCCGAAGCCTGTTGCCACACCCGTCCCCCAACCCGCACCCGCCATACCCGCCTCGCAACTGCCCCCTGCGGCGGAACGCACCCCGAAATCGCTGGAGCCAATCCTGACTGCACTTTCCGCCGCAAAGAATTTCGACGCGATCAAATCCCGCCTCACCGTGGAATATGTGGGAGAGAGCGGCGCGGGTGCGATTCCCTTCCTGGTGAAACTGCTGGAGCATGATGCCACGGGCACATTGCGCGCCCCCGCGCTGGAAACGCTCCACCGCATTGATACTCCGGAAGCGTGGGTCGTGCTGCACAATTATGAACCCGCCCCCACGTCCGCACCCGCGCCGGAAGCTGCCGCGCCTCCTCCCGCCGAAGCACCTGCCCAACCCTCCCCCCCGCCCCAGAGACCTGGTCGCACCGGAACGCCGGGAGGAGGATGCCGATGCCGCCATCCGCCCCTCGCGCATGGATGATTTCATCGGCCAGAAACAAACCATAGAAAACCTCCGCGTATTCGTGGATGCCGCCCGCAAGCGCGGCGAGCCGCTCGACCACGTGCTGCTGCACGGCCCGCCCGGCCTCGGCAAAACCACGCTGGCGCAGATCATCGCGGCGGAGATGGGCGTGGGCTTCCGCGTCACCTCCGGGCCGATGCTTTCCCGCGCGGGTGACCTCGCCGCCATCCTCTCCGCACTTCAGCCGAAGGACGTGCTGTTCATCGACGAAATCCACCGCCTCAACCCGATGGTGGAGGAGGTGCTCTACCCCGCGATGGAGGATTTCAAGCTCGACCTCATCATCGGCGAAGGCCCCTCCGCCCGCACCGTGCGCATTGACCTCCCGCATTTCACGCTGGTGGGGGCGACCACACGCATCGGGTTGCTGGCCAATCCCCTGCGCGACCGTTTCGGCATTCCGCTGCGGCTGCAATTTTATGAAACGAAGGAGCTGGTGCTGGTGCTCACGCGCGGCGCGGGCATCCTGAATATTGCGATTGCGCCGGACGGGGCGACAGAAATCGCCCGGCGCGCGCGGGGAACGCCGCGTGTGGCACTGCGGCTGCTGCGGCGTGTGCGGGATTTCGCGCAGGCGGAAAACACCGATACCATCACCGCGAAGCTGGCCGATAAAGCCCTCCTCCGCCTCGAAGTGGACGCAAAGGGCATGGACAGTGCCGACCGCCGCTATCTGATGTATCTGGCGGAACATTACGGCGGCGGCCCGGTGGGCGTGGAGACCATCGCCGCAGGATTATCCGAACAGCGCGACACCATCGAGGAAACCATCGAGCCGTTCCTGCTGCAACAGGGATTCATCCAGCGCACCCCGCGCGGGCGCGTCCTCTCCGCCACCGCCTGGAACCACCTCGGCCTGAAAGCACCCGCGCGGAAAGAAGAGGATTTGTTCGGGGAGGATAACACTTAGCTCCCCCTCGCGCCGGAGGCAGCGTATGCCAAATAATATGTATGCCAAATAATATTCTGTAAGAATATTATTTGGAAACACTATAGATATAAATAGTTTACAAGAAATAAACTAAGGATGCGCTACAGAAACTCACCCGGCCTTGCCGAAGCCGTGGTTGGCGAGCACGGCCTGGGCTTCTTCAGATTTCAGAAAATCGAGGAAGCCCCGTGCGCGGCTCATGGATTCGCCCACGACGATGGAGGCTTCGTAGGTCATCGGCGGGATGTCTTCTCCCACGGGGAACTCCGCCAGCACCGAAATTTCCGGATTGTGGAAGGCATCCGAGGCGTATACCACTCCCGTGCGGTCACCCTTGGCGATAAGATACAGCGCGCTGCGATCACTTCCGGCGCGCACCAGCGCAGGGGTGAGTTTATTCCAGTAACCAAGTTTTGAAAGGGCGGCTTTTGTGGCCACCCCGGCGGATTCCATCTCCGGATCGGCGATTACCAGCTCCGGCTCGGCATAGTGCCGGAGCAGGTCGGAGAGGGGGATGGGGCGGGGATACAGGCGCGCAAGGCGATGCCCGGCAGAAGCCACGAACACCAGTCGGTTGCTGGCGATAGCCACCTGGCTCCCCGCGTCCAGAAGCCCCTGCTGCTGGAGTTTCCGCATCAGCCCGCGCTGTTCCATCACCACCATATCTGCCGGGTCACCTGCCGCGATGCTTTCCGCAAGTTCATCCGGTGCGCCATAGATCACCGTGATGGCGCAATTGTTTTTTTCGGCATAGCGACGGGTGAGTTCGGTCATCGCTTCTGTCAGGCTGGCGGAGGCAAGCATGGTGAAAGAGGGGGCTGCCCGACCTCCCTTCAGGGACATTTCCTCATGCATACCGCCAGCCGCGCGGGCGGTAGCGACGCACCCCATCGCGGAAAAAGCCAGTAGTACCAGCGCACACAACCCCGTGCGAAAAGAATAACCCCGTGAAACCGTATAGCGCATTGCCGGAGCTTATAGCTGTTTTATATTTGTGTACAAATAAAAAGCGAAGGAAATAATGTTCCATTATTTCTTCAGGTGGCTATATACTGAAGAATGGGGAGAACATCCATCCAAACGGCCACGAACATGGCAACACAGGCGACGCTGGTTGAAAGGCTCCGGGCGGTTATGGAACGCCAGGGGGTCAACGCGCGCGAACTTGCCGGGCAATCCGGGGTCGGGCCTTCGTTCGTCTATGATATACTGAGTGGCCGCTCGCAGAACCCGACGACGCAGAAACTCGCCGCCGTTGCGCAGACGCTGGGCGTGAGTGTGCATTACCTGCTCCACGGCATGGATGGCACGGACGGCGTTGCGCAAGCTTCCGCCAGTTCCTCACTGGTAGCGATCGCGCCGCTGGCAGTGGAGGTGACGGCGGCGGGAATCACGGTGGTGACTCCCCAGGGCTACAGCACCCCGTATCGTGTGCACCGGGCATGGCTGGAGGAGGAACTTGGGATTCCCGTCTGGCAACTCCGGATGCTCCAGGCACTCGACGACAGCATGGCTCCGACATTACAGGAAGGTGATACGGTGCTTGTCAATATTGCAGATGTTCCCGAAGTGCCGGACGGCCTGTTCGCCATCGTGGATCGCCTGGGGATTACCCTGCGGCGGATTTCCGCAGCGGAGCCGGGTGCGCTCCTCGTGGCCACCGATAACCCCGCCTTCCGCAGCCAGGAACGCCCCGCCGCCGACATCCACATTCTTGGCCGGGTGGTGTGGGTGGCGCATACGTTTGTTTAGGGGCGTTTTTTCTTGTTGGCGAGATGGATTCCTGTCACCCCGTGCTTGTCACGGGGTCTGGAATACGTAGCCCCAGACCCCGGCATTCGCCGGGGTGACAATTAACCCCCCGCTTTTCCTTCGAGTTCAAGCCAGCGTTCTTCCGCCGCGTCCAGTTCCATCTGCGCGCGTCCGGCGCGGGTGGCGGTGGCGTGGAACACATCCGGATCGCTGGTGTAGAAAGCCGGGTCGGCGAGCGTGAGGTGCAGTGCCGCCAGCTCCCGCTCCAGCTTCCCGATTTTCGCGGGGAGCTGCTTCAGCTCGTAGCGTTCCTTGTTGGTGAGGCCATCGGCGGCGGTGGGTTGGGTTTCTCCCCCTTTCAGCCGCACACGCGCCGAGGAAGCGGGAACCTGGCTGCGCGAGCCAGGAGGCGAGCTTTCTTTAGTGCCGCCCCGCGGCTTAGGCTCATCTGCAAAGCCAGAAGGCTTTGCAGGGAGCGAAAGAGAATGCTTCTGCTCCAGGTAATCGCTGTAGCCGCCGATATAGCCTTCCACCTCCGCGCCGCCCTCGAAAGCGAGGATTTTCGTGACGGTCTGATCCAGGAAATCGCGGTCATGACTCACCACGAACAGCGTGCCCTTGAAGGCCGAAAGCACCTCCTCCAGCATATCGAGCGTATCCATGTCGAGGTCGTTGGTGGGTTCGTCGAGGATGAGCAGATTGCCAGGATTGGCGAGCGCCTTCGCCAGCATCAGCCGGTTTTTCTGCCCGCCGGAGAGCGTGCCCACCGGGTCTTTCGCGGATTTCGGGTCGAACATGAAATCCTTGAGGTAGCCGCACACGTGGCGCGGCTTGCCCATCACGTCCACGTAATCCCCGCCCGCCGGGTTGAGCGTTTTCCACAGCGTGTTGCGGTCGTCGAGGCCGCGCCGCTGCTGGTCGAAATAGGAAACCAGCATATCCTTGGCCAGCTTTACCTTGCCCATATCCGGCGTAAGCTCGCCGAGCAGCAGCCGCAGGAAGGTGGTTTTGCCGGAGCCGTTTTTCCCCAGAATGCCCACCCGGTCACCCTTCAGCACGCGGTAATTGAAATGATCGAGGATTTTCATCTCCCTGCCGGGGGTATCGCCGCCGAAAGATTTGCAGACATTGTAAAACTCCGCGATCACGTTGGAGGTCATCGCCCCTTCGAGCGGCTTCAGTTCGATGCGCGTTTTGGCGTGGCGCAGGCTACGCTGGTCGGCGAGGAGCTTGTCCCGTGCGATCTGCATCTGCTCCACCCGCCGCATATTGCGCTTGCGGCGCGCCTTCACGCCCCGGCTCGCCCACTCCACCTCGATCTCCACGGCTTTCCGGCGGTTCTGGAGTTCCTGCTCCTCATGCTCCAGCAGCATCTCCGACCACGCGTCGAAATGCGCGAAACCCTGCGGGCACACGCGGATCACCCCGCGATCCAGCCAGAAAATCTTGTTGGTGACGTTCGCCAGAAAGGCCTTGTCGTGGCTGACGCACAGCACCGTGCCGCGATAGGCTTTCAGGAAATCCTCCAGCCACTCGATGCCGCCGAGATCAAGGTGGTTGGTGGGTTCGTCGAGCAACAGCACGTCCGGCTCCTCCACCAGCGCCCGCGCCAGCGCCGCGCGGCGAAGCTGCCCGCCGGAGAGCTTATCCATCCGGTCATCGGGATGCAGCTCCAGCGGCTCCATCACCCTGTCCACCATATAGCGGTAATCGTCCGTTTTGCGCTCCTCCGCGAGGCCGGAGAAAATATATTCGTACACGGTCTGGTGGGGCTGCGCCTTCACATCCTGCTGCAGGTAGCCGATAGTGACGCCCGGCTTCTGCCAGCGTTTTCCGCCGTCGAGTTCGCGCGTGCCGGTGATGAGGTGCATCAGCGTGGTTTTGCCCGCGCCGTTCCGCCCGACCAAGCAGATTTTATCACCCTGGTGGATGTTGAAGGAGAGGCCATCGAAAAGCGGCTTGCCGCCGAAGGTGACAAGCGCGTCCAACACGCTGAGCAGGAGTTCGGCCATAGGGGAGATGTATCGGATTTACCCCCGATCCTCGCCCAGTATGTGCTTCTCGATGCTTTCGATCATCAGGGCGGCGATGTCGGCCTGGTTGGCTTTTTCCACGCCCTCCAGCCCCGGCGAGGAATTCACCTCCAGGATTTTCGGCCCGGTGGAGGAGCGGAGAATATCCACCCCCGCCACGTGCAGCCCCATGATTTTCGCGGCGTCAATCGCCATCCGGCGTTCCTCGCTGGTGATTTTCACCGCCTCCGCCGTGCCGCCCTGGTGGAGGTTCGCGCGGAAATCGCCCTCCGCCGCCGTGCGCTGGATGGAGGCCACCACATGGTTATCCACCACGAAGCAGCGAATATCCTTCCCGCCCGCCTCCTTGATGAATTCCTGCACCAGAATGTTCGCGCGGATGCTCTTGAACGCGTTGATGACGCTCTCCGCCGCCTTCTTCGTTTCGGCCAGCACCACGCCGCGACCCTGCGCGCCTTCCAGCAGCTTCACCACCAGCGGCGAGCCGCCCACCATGCTCACGATGTCCTTGGTATCCTGCGGGGAATGCGCGAAGCCGGTGACGGGCATATTCATTCCCCGGCTGGCGAGCATCTGCAGCGACCGCAGCTTATCCCGTGAGCGCGCGATGGCGGAGGCCTCGTTCAGACAGAACGCACCCTGCATCTGGAACTGGCGCGTCACCGCGCAGCCGTAGAACGTGATGGAGGGGCGCAGGCGCGGGATCACCGCATCCACTTTATCCAGCAACTGCCCGCCGCGATAATGCACCACGGGCTTCAGCGCGCTGATGTTCATGTAGCAGTATTTCACGTTGATGAAGCGCATCTCGTGGCCGCGCTGCTCGCCCGCTTCCATCAGGCGGCGGTTGGAATAAAGATGGCTGTTGCTCGCCAGCACCAGGATGCGCAGGCGGCCTTTTTTCGGCTTCGGCGTTTTGTAAAAGGATTTTGCCTGCTCGTCGTTCATCTCGGACTGGCGGAAGGAGACGCTGGGATCCACCAGCACACGCTCCTGCATCGCCTCGCGCCCCAGCAGCATCCGGTAGCCCATCGAATCGCGGTTGGTGAGGGTGACTTCGATCGTCCAGATTTGCGCGCCGAGCTGCACTGGGGTGCGGATGACGGGGCGGATTTCGCTCTGCCCGCCGGTGTTTTTCACCGTGCGCTTGTCCATCACCTCCGCCGTGCAGTGCTTGGTGACGAGGCGGTTGTTCTGGATCGGATGCACCTCGAACTTCACGAACTGGCGGCCGTTTTCCTCATACGGGTGGATGTTGAAGGCGTGCAGCGAAGAAGTTTTCGCGCCGGAATCCACCCGCGCCTTGATGGC
>JAHFPR010000225.1 GCA_023269645.1 Alphaproteobacteria bacterium
CAGATATAGTGTTTCCAAATAATATTCTTACAGAATATTATTTGGCATACGCTGCCTCCGGTGCGGAAAGCCAACTCTTTCGGAGTTGGTTTTCATAGTCATACCCGATAAAAATGTAAGATTTTTATCGGGTATGACTATGAGCTTATGCCTTCACTTCGCCCAGAAGGTGCGCACGTATTCGCGGCCTATCACAACGGTGTACTTGAAATCCTGGGGATGAAAATCAGGTGACGCTGACAGGTTTTCCGGATGACACCGCTCCTTTTCCTCTCGGCGAGGCAATATTATCCTTATCTAATACCATTGCTATATAAAGGTTGATTCCGTCGCCCGCATGGTATATAAGGTGCATCCTTTCAGATGTGCCGTTCCGGCGTATCCAGTATTGCGGGGTAGAGCAGCTCCCGCCGCGCGCCGGAAGGTAAGCGGAAGTCATTTGCTACCGGGTGTGCCCGGAGTTTTCTATTGTCGCGGGGTAGAGCAGCCCGGTAGCTCGTCAGGCTCATAACCTGAAGGTCGGAGGTTCAAATCCTCCCCCCGCAACCATCTTAACTTCACTTTTTCCGTCAAAATCATCAAAAGATTCAGAATAATCAATTTCTTGATTATATCTCTGCTGCTGGAGCCGATCAGCATTATCGTGCTGATCGGCAAGGCGCGCTCCCCTGGAAGCATTTTATACCAGTAGGCAAGGCAGATGAGATCAACGGCGAGACCATAACCACATCAACGGCATCGAAAACTTTTGGAATCAGGCAAAACGGCATCTGCGAAAATACAATGGCATCCCGAAACAACACTTCCATTTCTTCCTCAAAGAATGCGAATGGAGGTTCAACTACAGATCACCAAAACAACAAATGACAATCCTTAAAAAATGGATAGAATTACACAAGCAATCCTAAACATCTATGACAGCCCCAAAAAATATTTTCAATCTGGTTCCGGCAACGCAATTGTCAAAAAACGCTTTTGGTAAAAAGTAGTACTCCTCCTACTCCTCCGTTGATTCTGCGCGGGTCTGCGCTTCCAGCCAGGCGGCTTCGGCGGCCTCCAGTTTTTTCTGGACGCGGGCATATTCCATCAGCAATTTGCTCATGACATCCGGTGAATTGGCGGCGGCCTGAAGGGTCATATCGTTTTCAAGCTGATCTTTGTCGCGCGTCAGGCGCGCCACTTCTTTTTCGGCTTTTTCAAGCTGCTTCTGATTGTTTGAACCGGACTTTTTTTCCTTCTTACTGGATTTTTTGGCATCCGAGCGTTCTTTCCTCCGCTGCTCGATAATCAACTTGCGATAGGCTTCGAGATCGTCGTTATAGGGGAGGCAATCGCCGTCCTTCACCAGCCACAACTGATCCGCCACGGATTCCACGATATGCGGATCGTGGCTGACGATAATCACACAACCTTCATAGTTATTGAGTGCCTGAATCAACGCCTGCCGCGCATCAATATCCAGATGGTTGGTGGGTTCATCCAGCAGCATGACGTGCGGCGCGTCGTGGCTCATGATGCAGAACAGCAGCCGCGCTTTTTCACCGCCGGAAAGTTTCTCGATGGTGGTGTCGGCCTTTAGCTTGTCAAACCCGAACTTACCCAGTACTCCCCGGATTTTAGGCTCAGGCTCGCCGGGAATTTCCTTTTTAAGCAACAGGTAAGGCGTGGTTGTTAAATCAAGTTCTTCTGCTTGATGCTGCGCAAAATACCCCACGCGCAATTTGGGATGGCGGTACACTTCGCCCTCCTGCTCCTTCAGCGTGCCGGAAAGCAGCTTGATGAGGGTGGATTTGCCGTTGCCGTTCGCACCCAGCAGCGCGATGCGGTCGCTCATCGCAATGCTGAGATTGAGGCCTTTCAGCACCGGTTTTCCTGGCGCGTAGCCGATGTCCACATCCCGCAAATTGATGATGGTGGAGGGTAGCTCCTGCGGCTTCGGGAAGATGAAGGTGGTGGTGCGGTCGGCGATGATGGCATCCACCATATCCATGCGCTCGATCATCTTCAGGCGGCTCTGCGCCTGCCGCGCCTTGCTCGCCGATGCCCCAAAGCGATCCACGAAGGCCATCATATGTTTTTTCTGCGCCTGCTGCTTGGTGTAGAGTGCCTGCTGATTCATCATTTTCTGCGCGCGGCGGGTTTCAAACTCGTCGTAGGTTCCCGTATACATGGTGAGCTTGAGCTGATTCAGATGCGCGATGTGCGTGACGGTTTTATTCAGGATTTCACGGTCGTGGCTGATGACGATGAGCGTATGCTCGTAGTTCATCATGAAGTTTTCCAGCCAGATGATTGCCTCGAAATCGAGATGGTTGGTTGGTTCGTCGAGCATCAGCAGATCGGGTTTGCGGAACAGTGCCGCCGCCAGTGCCACACGCATCCGCCAGCCGCCGGAGAAATTGCGGATGCCGGTATTCTGCGCCACATCATCGAAGCCGAGGCCAGCCAGGATAATCGCGGCGCGCGCGGGTGCTTCATATGCGCCGATGTCATCCAGCCGTGTGTAAATATCCGCGATGCGCTGTGGGTCTTCGGCGGTTTCCGCTTCCTTGAACAGTGCGGCGCGCTCGGTATCTGCCGCCAGCACCACATCCAGCAGGGTGGTGTCGTCGTCGGGCAGATCCTGCCGCACCATGCCGATTTTCGTGCCGGTGATGAGCTGTATCTCGCCGCCATCCAGCTCCAGCTCGCCCGCGATGAGCTTGAACAGCGTGGATTTCCCCGTGCCGTTCGGGCCGACAAGCCCCACCCTGTATCCGGCGGGGATAGTCAGCGAGGCCTTGTCCAGTAAGGTTCTCCCGGCGATGCGGTAGGTAATGTCGCGGAGTGTCAGCATGGTGTTCCTGATTGAATGAAGCGGGGAATATGCTGAATTATCTCCGCAAACACAAGGTATTTGATGGGTGGATTGGTATCCCTATCATTACCGATCAATTTTTTGTAAATAAAAATTCAGCGTCATTCCCGCGAAAGCGGGAATCCAGCGGAGCCGCGTCTGCGGCGGAAAAACCAAGTAATTAGCCGTTGTCAAAGCCATTAGTTAGCTTTCAGCGGCGCAGACGCGCCGCTACTGGATTCCCGCCAGTTTACTTTTGGGAAGA
>JAHFPR010000226.1 GCA_023269645.1 Alphaproteobacteria bacterium
TTCGTGGCGATTGTGCTGCTTCCGGTGCTTTCCCTGCCGCTTGGATTCCGGCTCAACCGCCAGGATATACGGGAGGCGAAAACGTATGTGGACGCGCTCACGCCGAAAATCAAAGCCTATTACACGGAGCATAAGGAATATCCGAAAGACCTTTCGGAAGTGGGGGCGAATTTCAAAGCCGTGCCGCGCCTGCTCGATATTTACGACTACCTGGCTAACGGCACGAAGGGTGGTTTCTATTTAAGCCGCGCGGAAAAATTCTGCGTCATTTTCCCGGATAACAGCCTTGACCCCGGCTTCTGGTCGCTGACGAGCGAACGACCCTGGCGTTTTTCGCAGCCCTCGAAGGCACTGGAGGAAAGTTTCCAGAGCGTGTGCGATGAAGCTACCAACGATGTGCAGCAGGAACTTATCGCCGGGCATCTTGGGTTGCCGGATCCCGACGATCCCTATGCGCAGTTCGGGCTGATTCTCAACCAGGTGATCCAGCCGGCACTGACCGAGGCCGCCACGCCCAGGCTCCAGAAGGAAATTGACGAACTCGGCTATAAAGACCCGGATATTTATGCCAAACAGCCCATGATCCCGCCAGAGGCGCAGCTCAGGCCGGAAGACTTGCTGGAAGAGCTGAAGAAACAGCCGCTCAGGAGCAAATAATAATCCTAAGCCGCCGCTTTCGCGGAGGAGGCGCAGGCCAGCAGCGCATCCTTGCCGAAGGAAAGCAGCTTCACCTGCTTCACGCTGGGAAGTTTCGCCAGTGCTGCCAGCGTTTTCTCCGATACGTCGCTATCCACTTCCACCAGCGCGATGGCATCGTTCCGTGCCTCATTGCGCCCCAGGTGGAAATTGGCGATGTTCACGCCCGCGTCGCCCAGCAGCTTGCCGATATTGCCGATCATCCCCGGCTTGTCCTCGTTATTCACGTAGAGCATCATGGGGGCGAGGCTTGCCTCCAGGATCATCCCGTTGATGCCGACGATGCGCGGCTTGTTATCGAACAACGTGCCGGAAAGCGAGCGCGTCTGGCGTTCCGTTTCCACGGTGAGGGTGATGACGGTCTGGTAATTCTCCGAATGCTCGCGGGTGATTTCCGTCACCTCGATGCCGCGCTCCTTGGCCAGCACCGGCGCGTTCACCAGGTTCACGTTTTCGATCATCGGGGAGAGCAGGCCTTTGAGCATCGCCGCGCTGATCGGCTTGGTGTTGAGCTTCGCCGCCGCGCCCGCATATTCGATGGTGACTTTCTTCAAGCCCGTTTCGCCGATTTGCCCGGAGAAACTGCCGATCTGCTCGCCAAGCGCGATATAGGGACGCAGCTTTGCCGCTTCCTCCGCCGAAACGGAGGGGATGTTCACCGCGTTGGTGATGGTTCCGTTGAGCAGGTAATCGGAAAGCTGTTCCGCGACCTGGATCGCCACATTCTCCTGTGCTTCCGAGGTGGACGCGCCGAGGTGCGGCGTACATACCACCTGCTCCAGCCCGAACAGCGGATTCTTGGTGGCCGGTTCTTCCTCGAACACATCCAGCCCCGCGCCCGCGACCTGGCCGGATTCAATGGCGGCCTTCAGGTCGGATTCCACGATCAGCCCGCCGCGCGCGCAGTTGACGATGTACACGCCTTTCTTCATTTTTTTGAATGCGCCCGCATCCAGCATATTGCGGGTGTTGTCGGTGAGCGGCGTGTGCAGCGTGATGAAATCCGCCCGCTTGAACAGCGTTTCCAGATCCACCTTCTCCACGTTCATATCCTTCGCGCGCTCCGGCGTGAGGAACGGATCAAACGCGACGACTTTCATTTTCAGCCCGTGCGCGCGATCAGCTACGATGGATCCGATATTGCCGCAGCCGATAAGCCCCAGCGTTTTGAACGCGAGTTCCGTGCCCATGAACTTGTTTTTCTCCCACTTGCCCGCGTGGGTGGAGTTGCTGGCTTCCGGCAGCTGGCGGGCGACGGCGAACATCATGGCGATGGCGTGCTCCGCCGTGGTGATGGAATTGCCGAACGGGGTGTTCATGACGACAATCCCCCGCGCGGTGGCAGAGGCCACATCCACATTATCCACGCCGATCCCTGCGCGGCCAATGACTTTCAGGTTGGTGGCGGCACTCATAATATCCGCCGTGACCTTGGTGGAGGAGCGGATCGCCAGCCCGTCATATTTCCCGATGATTTTCTTCAGTTCTTCCGGGGATTGCCCGGTGATGACATCAACTTCAACGCCCTTCTCCTTGAAGATAGCAGCGGCTTTCGGACTCATTTTATCGGAAATCAGGACTTTGGGCATGGGGGTTCTCCAGAAGGTTTAGGTTACTCGTCATTGCCAGAATCGCGTAGCGATTATAGGGCAATCCATACTTGCCGCACCGTGGATCGCCCTATAATTTGCTACGCAAAATTCGGGCGATGACGGCTAAGCCAGTGTTTCGTATAAATCCTGCCATTCAGGATTATGTGCTTCTATTAATTTTAGTTTCTGCTCTCTTTTGTATTTCTTCAGGCGTTTTTCACGGTGTATCGCGCTTTCCGCAGTTTCATGTACTTCATACCACACCAGCAGTGCCACGCCATATTTTTTTGTAAAACCCTCAATCACCTTTTCTTTATGCAGCCACACCCTTTTAGGAAGCCAGGAAGTTACGCCCACATAAAGCGTTCCATGTTTCTTGTTGGCGAGGATATAAACACAAAACAGCTTTTCCATAACCTCGCCTTATCCGTCATTGCCCGAATCGCGTAGCGATTATAGGGAAATCCATACTTGCCGCACCGTGGATCGCCCTATAATTTTGCTACGCAAAATTCGGGCGATGACGTTTACGCTGCCTTCTTCAATCCCTGTTTCACTTCCGCCCAAGCCCAATCCAGCCAAGCCGTCAGTGCCTCAACATCCGAGGTTTCCACCGTTGCGCCACCCCAGATTCTTAAACCAGCCGGAGCATCGCGGTATGCGCCGATGTCGTAGGCCGCGCCTTCTTTCTCCAGCGCGGAGGCGAGCTGCTTCGCCGCTGCTTCCTGCCCGGCTTTATCGAGCGCGGTGAAGGCGGGATCGGTGATTTTCAGGCAGATGGAGGTGTTGGAGCGGGTTTCCTTCGTTTCC
>JAHFPR010000060.1 GCA_023269645.1 Alphaproteobacteria bacterium
GCGAGGCGGGCGCGGATCAGGTGTTCGGCGATCTCGGCAATGATACTGTTCGCGGCGGGCAGGATAACGATGTGCTCCACGGCGGTAAGGGCGACGATGGACTGTGGGGCGATCTCGGCAACGATACGCTTTACGGAGAACTGGGCAACGATGCGCTTTCCGGCGGCGCGGGGAATGATGTTTTCGTATTTGGTGCAAACAGCGGGCAGGACGTTATTACGGATTTCCAGGAGGCCGGGGCGGTGGACGTGCTCGCCATACTGTCCGCTATTTTTGCTACTCCGGCGGATGCGATGGCGCATACCAGCCTGGTGGCGGGGAGCGAAGTGGTGAATCTCGGCGGCGGAAACACCCTCACGCTTTCAGGTATCACCACGATTGCCGTGGATGATTTCCTGATTCTTTAAGCGGCGGGGTGTCAACGCCGGAACTATAGTCGTTTTACTTAAGAATCCAGAAATTCTTAAGTAAAACGACTATCAAAACCGCCTCCGAAAGAGGCGGGTTTGCGCCGCGTAGCGGGCGTACCACCTTATTTTTTCCGTAGGAAAAATAAGGTGAAATGACTATGGAGTTGGCTGGGGCGCCAGGGTTCGAACCTGGGATGGCGGGATCAAAACCCGCTGCCTTACCGCTTGGCTACGCCCCAGCAATGCGCAGATGGTATAGAGGATGTTTCCGGAAGATTCAACAATCCATCAGAGAGCAACCGATTCCTCCACCCATTTCAGGAAATCGGGGTTTCCGGCTTCGATGGGCAGTGCCACGATGCACGGGCAATCATAGGAATGCAGGGCGAGGATGCGCGCCTGCGCTTTCTCCAGCGCATCCCGGCTGGTTTTTGCGATGAGCACGGTTTCCTGCGCCTCCTGAATTTCCCCCTTCCACCGGAAGATGCTGGTGGCTCCGGGCAGGACATTCGCGCAGGCGATCAATTTCTCCAGCACCAGCGTGCGGGCGATATTCCGGGCTTCTTCCGGCGTGGGGCAGGTGATGTAGAGGAGGTGGGGCATATGATGGATGAACAGAGAGCCGATTTTCCGAATATCCATTATCCGGTCATCCATCATCTTATAAAAATCCTTTACAACCTGCAAGAATCTTGTTATAAGGCGCGCCCCGGACTGGGACGGGTGCGTAACGCTTCCAAGCGATACCAAAAGCAATCAAGCGTCCAGGCAGGCCTTAATTATAAGGTGTGAGCGGTGAAAATTATTGCAGGCAACAGCAATCTCGCTATGGCGGAAGCCGTGGCGGATTATCTCAAGGTTCCGTTGATGAAAGCGATTGTAAAACGCTTCGCCGACGAGGAAGTTTTCGTGGAAATCCAGGAAAATGTGCGCGGTGAGGATGTATTCCTCATCCAGTCTACCTCCTATCCCGCCAACGATAATATCATGGAGCTGCTGGTGTGCATTGATGCGCTGCGGCGCGCCTCTGCCCGGCGCATCACGGCGGTGATGCCCTATTTCGGCTATGCGCGGCAGGATAGAAAACCCGGCCCCCGCACCCCGATTACCGCCAAGCTGGTGGCCAACCTGATTACCTCCGCCGGGGCGAATCGTGTGCTGACTCTGGATTTACACGCCGGACAGATTCAGGGTTTTTTCGATATTCCGCTGGATAATCTTTATGCCTCCCCGGTGATGATCAAGGACATTAAAAACGGCTTTGACATGAACAACGTGACCGTGGTTTCCCCGGATGTGGGGGGTGTGGTGCGCGCCCGCGCTTTCGCCAAGCGCATTGATGCCGATCTGGCTATTATTGATAAACGCCGGGAGCGCGCCGGGATTTCGGAAGTGATGCACATTATCGGCGAAGTGGATGGCCGCGAATGCATCATCGTGGATGATATTGTGGATTCCGCCGGAACGCTGTGCAACGCTGCGAAGGCACTGATGGAAGCGGGCGCAAAATCCGTGGATGCCTATATCACGCATGGGGTGCTTTCCGGCTCCGCGTGCGACAGGATAAAGAATTCGGCACTGCGCAGCCTTGCGGTTACGGATAGCATACCGCTGACGAAAGAATGCGAGGCGTTGAAGAAGATACGGGTGGTGACGGTCGCCCCCCTCATCGCCGAGGCGATGCAGCGTATTGCCGAGGAAACTTCGGTTTCCAGTTTGTTTAATGAGATTCCGTAACTGTCATCCTGAGCAAAGCGAAGGATCTCCCGCCTGTTGCATGAGATCCTTCGCTTTGCTCAGGATGACAAAATAACCAACCAAGGAGTAAAAACATGGCTGAAAAACTCACACTCAACGCGGAAATCCGCGAAGGCAACGGAACCGGCAAGGCGCGCGAACTGCGCAGGCAGGGCTGGATTCCCGCTGTGATTTACGGCGGAAAATCGGAAGAAGTGAAGATTTCCGTGGAACAGAAACCGCTGCTGCTTGCTTACCAGAAGGGCGGCTTCCGCTCGCAGGTAATCGAGATTAAAACCCCTAAGGGAGCCATCCAGGTGCTGCCGCGTGAAATCCAGTTCCATCCGGTGACGGATATGCCGCTCCACGCGGATTTCCTGCGCGTGACCTCGGATCACAAGTTCAAGATCAAGGTGAAGGTGAACTTCAGGAACAAGGAAAAATCGCCCGGCATCAAGCGTGGTGGCATTCTCAACATCGTGCGCCGCGAAATCGAGCTGTGGTGCGATGCCAGCAATATCCCGGAATCGCTTGAAGTGGATCTGGACGGCCTGCAGATCGGCCAATCTGTCCACATCAGCGCGATCAAGCTGCCGGAAGGCGTAATGCCGACCATTAAGGGACGTAACTTCACCGTGGCGACCATCGCTGGCCGTCAGAAGGAAGAAGAAGAGATCAAGCCGGTGGCTGCTGAGGCTGCAGAAGGTGCAGAAGGTGCGGAAGGTGCGGAAGCCACTGCCCCGGCGAAAGGTGCTGCTCCGGCGAAGGGTACTGAGGCCGCTCCGGCGAAGAAGAAATAGGCTTCGCTGGGAACAGGTTTCAGATGAGTAAACAGGAACAGGTTTCAGGTTTTAGGTTTCAGAAAAGAACATTGGAATCTGTTTCTGAAACCTGTTCTTGAAAGCTGTTCACTATGCACACCACCTACCTTATCATCGGCCTTGGTAATCCCGGTGCGGAATATGCGGATACGCGGCATAATGCCGGGTTTATGGCGGTGGATGCCATCCGCCACTGCCATGATTTTTGCTCCGTGAAAAAGAAATTCAAAGGCCAGCTTGCCGAAGGCGAACTTAATGGCACGAAAGTGCTGGCACTGAAGCCGGAAACCTTTATGAACAATTCCGGGGTTGCCGTGCAGGCGGCGGTGCGCTTTTACAAGATTCCGCCGGAGCAGGTCATCGTGCTGTATGACGAACTGGATTTGCCGGTCGGCAAGGTGAAAGCCAAAACCGGCGGCGGGGATGGCGGGCATAACGGTATTAAAAGCCTGGACGCGCATATCGGCAAGGGCTATCGGCGCATTCGTCTCGGCATCGGGCATCCGGGGGATAAGGAGCAGGTGCTGGGCTATGTGCTGGGCGCGTTCTCCAGGGCGGAGCGGGCGGAGTTCGATAAGATACTGGGCAATGTGGCGGAAGCCATCCCCGCCATGATCGGCGGAAGCAATTCGGATTTTACGACGAAGTTGGCGTTGATTAACAAAAAACTGTCATCCTGAGCGAAGCGAAGGATCTCAAGCCACGCGCGGGAGATCCTTCGCTTCGCTCAGGATGACAAACTTAGGAAAAAACATGAGCTTCAAATGCGGTATCGTCGGCCTTCCGAACGTGGGGAAATCCACGCTGTTTAACGCGCTCACCAGCACGGCGGCGGCGGAGGCGGCGAATTATCCGTTCTGCACCATTGAGCCGAATATCGGGCGGGTGGCGATTCCTGATGCGCGGATGCAGGTGCTGGCGAATATCGCCGGTTCGGCAAAGCTGATTCCCAGCCAGATCGAGTTCGTGGACATTGCCGGGCTGGTGAAGGGTGCGAGCAAGGGGGGGGGGCTTGGCAACCAATTCCTCGGCCATATCAGGGAAGTAGACGTGATTGTTTATGTGCTGCGTTGCTTCGATAACGGCGACATCGTGCACGTGGAAGGCAGCATCGAGCCGCTGCGTGATGCGGATATTATCGAAACCGAGCTGATTTATGCCGATCTGGAATCGCTGGAGAAGCGCATCCCGAACCTGGAGAAAAAAGCGCGTCAGGATAAAGAGGCCGCTACGCAACTGGAGCTTATCCGGCGCATCCTGCCGCTGCTTGGGCAGGGGAAAGCTGCGCGGTTTGCGGAGGTCTCCGAGGATGAGCGCAAGCAGTTCGCCATGCTGCAGCTCCTCACCGCCAAGCCGGTGATGTATGTCTGCAACATGAGTGAAACGGAAGTGGTGGCGGGGAACGAATATTCCCGTAAGGTGGAGGCGATGGTGAAGGAGAAACACGCTTCCAGCATCCGCATTTCTGCGCGCATTGAGGAGGAAATCGCCAATCTTCCGGATGAAAACGACAAGAAAGAGTTTCTGGCGGCGGCGGGGCTTTCCGAAACTGGCCTGAGCAGCATCATCCGCCTGTGTTACAGCCTGCTGAAGCAGATTACGTTCTTCACTGTCGGCCCCAAGGAGTGCCACGCCTGGAACGTGCATGAAGGCGCAACCGCGCCGGAAGCGGCGGGAGCGATCCATACGGATTTCCAGCGCGGATTCATCTCCGCCGAAACGATTGCCTATCAGGATTATGTCGCCTGCAAGGGCGAGCAGGGCGCGAAAGAAACCGGAAAAATGCGCGTGGAAGGAAAGAATTATACCGTGAAAGACGGCGATGTCTTCCACTTCCGGTTCAATGTGTAAGAACCAGTTTAGAACCTCCCCCTGCCGGGCTGCCTGGACGAATTAAGCTGCTTCTTTCTTAGCTTTCGCGGGCTTTTTCGCTTTCGGTGCTTCGGGGGCTTCGCCGCCAGTCTGGGCGAGGAGCATGGCTTTCTTGATCTGCCGCTTCAGCTTGATGCCTTCCACGGAAAGATTGCGATCCGAAGCCGTGACGAGGAATTTATCCAGCCCGCCGTTATGATCAATGGAACGCAGCGTATGTGCGGCGATTTTCAGGCTGAAATTACGATCCAGCACGTCGCTGCGCAGCTTGATGTGATGGATATTCACCTTGAAGCGGCGATTGGTTTTGTTTTCCGCATGGGACACAATATGCCCGAACTGCGCTTCTTTTCCTGTTAAATCACAACGCCGCGACATGGCTTTTTCCTTTGTAATCGTATGGTAAGGGTATATTTTCTGCCCCGTAGGGAGCACAACTATACAAAAAAATGCGGTGAGGTCAAGGGAAATTGTTTACGCGCCGACGTGCGTTTTTCCGGCATCCGCGCCAATCGCCTGGGATATGTGGGTGAAACCATCACGCTCCAGCAGCGTGGACAGCTCACGGTTGATGCGGCTGACTGCGGAAAATCCCTGATAGATCAGAGCGGTATATAATTGAAGCAGGCTCGCGCCCTCGCGGATTTTGGCATATGCTTCCACGCCGCTGAAAATCCCCCCCGCGCCCACCAGCGGAACTTTGCCCCCGGTGAGCGCGTACATCTCGCCGAGCAGCCGGGTGGAAGGCGCGAACAGCGGTGTGCCGCTCAGTCCGCCCTGCTCCTGCGCGCGCGTGGTGTTTTTCAGGCCATCTCGCGCGAGGGTGGTGTTGCTGATGATAAGCCCGTCCACGCTATATTCCAGTGCGGCGCGGGCGATATGCTCCTTATCCTCCGGGGTAATATCCGGTGCTATTTTAAGCAGGACGGGCGTTTTTTTGCCAGTTTCCTGCGCCAGCGCGCGCGCCGTATCGCGGAGGTTGGAGAGTAGTTCCTCCAGCATCCCGTGCTTCTGCAACTCCCGCAGGCCAGGCGTGTTGGGCGAGGAGATGTTGATGGTGATGTAGCCTGCCAGCGGATAAAAAACCCGGAGCAGGGTGAGGTAATCCTGCGTCGCGTCCGCGCTTTCCTTGTTTTTGCCGATGTTGACTCCCACGATGCCCCGCCGCTTCTGCCGCATCAGGCTGGCACGGAAACGCTCCATCCCCACGCTGTTAAAGCCGAAGCGGTTGATGATGGCGCGGTCTTCGGGAAGGCGGAACAGGCGGGGTTTCGGGTTGCCGGGCTGGGGGAGCGGAGTCACCGTGCCGGTTTCCACGAAGCCGAACCCTTGCCGGAGCAGCGCATCCGCCGCTTCCGCGTGTTTATCGAACCCTCCGGCCAGGCCAAGCGGATTCGGGAAATCCAGCCCCCATATGGATTGCTTGAGCGCGGGAATATCCTGTGCGGGCTGCGGGGGAAGCATCCCGCGCCGCGCTGCGAACAGCACAAGATGGTGCGCCGTTTCCTCCGGAAGAAGAAAGAGCAGGGGGCGGAGCAGGGGATAATAATCCATCATTTTATTTGCTTAAAGAGTAAAGTTACCGCTGGAAAATATAGCAGAAAGATAATATAATCATGCAAATTTTCTCTCCTGCCGTATCGCGGCGGGGAGATTCAGGATCAGGAGGGATCTTCGGGATGGGAATAGCGGGCATAAGCACCAGGAAAAAGGCCAGGAATATTGTTGCCGTTACGGCTCTGGCGGGTGTCGCGCTCGGTGTGTTGCTCTGTTCCCCGCTTTCCGCCGATGCGGCAGTGCGCGATCCCGCCTCCATTGATAAATCCCTCCAGAAGATTCAGGAATTGCAGGACATTCAGGATGCGCTGCCCCCTGCCGCCGGAAACGCCCCCGCTGAAGATGGCGCGGCCATTAATACGGAAGGGGATGAGGTGGTGCAATGGAAGGATGAAGACGGGCAATCGGGAGCGCCGGATGTGTCGGATGCGCTGCCAACGGACGCACTTGTCACTGCGCCTGTTCCTGCACTTGTCACTGCGCCTGTTGCGGTGCGGGATCCTGCGGCCATGCCTGTGGTGCAACCGGTTTCTATCATTCCTGCGCCCCTGCAACCAGCGCGCAGGGCGGCTCCTGTAAAAAATACCGGGTCGTTCCCGCTATTCAAGCCTGTGAGTGTCATGCGTAAAGCGGAGAAAAAATCTTCCGCCGGAACCGCCCCGCAAATTCCTACTGTAATGGCCGCCATGCCGCCCGCTCCGCAGCATCTTCCGATGATGGTGCAATCTGCGGAACAGGCCTCTGCTTTCAGGGAGGCGGCACAGCCGCAGCTTGAGGCGGGATCCTATCCGGTTTATTCCTCGAAAGAAGCCACATTATCCAGGCAATCGGTGGAGATGCTGAGCCTCATTCCGCCGAAGGGGTTGCCGCCGAAGGAGCGTATTTTCAGGCCGCACAATCCTGTGGAAATCAAGCATATGAAGGCCAGCAGCGTTTTTACCGATGATGAGGCGGATGCCGGGGATAACACAGCAAAAGACATCATCAGCAAGGATACCGTAAAGAACGATTTGCCGGGCAAGGATGGCAAAGCAGCAAAAAAGGAAGAAAAGGTGGATACAACCATCCGCCGGGATAAAGGCCTGTTCGTGCAGGTGAAAAAGCGCGATACCTCCGCGTTCGATAACCTCGAAACCGCGCGGGAGGCACTGGAGGCGGGGCAGATGGAAACCGCTGTTTCCCTGTATAAGCGCGCGCTGGAAAAGGAACCGGCGAACAAACAGGCACTGTTCGGCCTGGCGACTTCCTATCAGGTTTCCGGGCAGATTGAGCAGGCGCGCGATCTCTATATCCAGCTTATCAAGATGGATCAGAATAACTGGCCGGCACTCAATAATTTCCTTGTGCTGGTGAGCCAGGAAGCTCCGGAGGATGCGCTGAAGCACCTGCTTTCGCTGCAAACGACCAATCCGCATTTCGCGCCCATCCCGGCGCAGATCGGGCTGATCTACCTCAAGCAGGAAAAATTCCCCGAAGCCGCGCGGTATCTGAGCCAGGCGGCGGTGCTCGATCCGCAGAATATGCGCTACCGCTATGATCTCGCCGTGCTGCTCGACCATGCGGGTGATACGGTATCGGCGGTGAAGCTGTATGAGCAGGTGCTGGAAGCGGGCAGGCAGGGGAAGGAACTGCCGGAATCCCCGATAAAAATTCAGGCGCGGCTGGAGGATCTGGCGGCGCAGGCGGTGGCGGAGGAAAGCCCTGCAGGAAAAGCTCCGGAAAGCAACTAGGGAACATTCATGGAAATAACCGAACTCCTGCTGCATACCCAGAAGAACAATGCGTCGGATTTGCATCTTTCGCCGGGCAATCCGCCCATGATGCGTATTCACGGGGCAATTCACGCCCTCAAAACCGCGCCGCTCACCCCGGATGACATCAAGGGGATGCTCTATGCGATCATGACGGAATCCCAGCGTGCGGATTACGAACGCGAGATGGAAACGGATTTCGCCATCCAGTTCGGCGCGGATATGCGGTTCCGGGTTAATGCATTCACGGTGCTGGCCGGGCCTGCCGCAGTTTTCCGTATGATTCCCAGCAAAATCCTGACGCTGGAGGAACTCGGCGCGCCTTCGGTGGTGCAGCGTCTGGCCTCGCTGCACAAGGGGATGATTCTGGTGACAGGGCCGACGGGCAGCGGCAAATCCACGACCCTGGCGGCGATGGTGGATTTCATCAACACGAATATGTCCAAGCATATCCTGACGATTGAAGACCCGGTGGAATTCGTGCATCAATCCAAGCGTTCGCTGGTGAACCAGCGCGAACTCAATTCCAATACCATGTCGTTCGCGCGCGCGCTCAAAAGCTCCCTGCGCGAAGACCCGGACGTGATTCTGGTGGGCGAGTTGCGCGATCTGGAAACCATCCAGCTTGCGTTGACGGCGGCGGAAACCGGGCATCTTGTGATGGGTACGCTGCACACGAACTCGGCGGCAAAAACCATTGACCGTATCATTGATGCCTTCCCGGCCAACGATAAATCGCTCATCATGTCCATGCTTTCCACGTCGCTGGAGGGGGTTATCGCGCAGTCGCTCGTTCGCACGAAGGACGGCAAGGGGCGCGTGGCGGCACTGGAAATCCTGCTCGGAACTCCGGCGATCCGGAACCTCATCCGCGAAGGAAAAATGCCGCAGATTTATTCGCTGATGCAGGTCGGCTCCAAAGTCGGGATGCGCACGATGAAGGACAGTGTCTATGGCCTGCTGGAAAAAGGCATCATTGATGTAGCCGCTGCGAAGGATGTGCTGAATCTCCATGAGGACGATGAAGAGGGCAAGGCACTGAGCGGCAAGGCTTCCTCGAAAGATGGCCTTGGCAACAAGGGAGGATTCTAGGCGTGGCGGAAGAATTACTGATACATTCCTACCTGCGCGAAATGGTAAAAATGAGCGCGTCGGATATGTTCATGACGGTCGGCTGCCCGCCCAGTATGCGTGTCAGCGGCAGAATTGTCACGATGGACGTGCCAGCGTTTGAAAAAGCTGACCTCAAAGTGCTGCTTGAAAATATGCTCGGCGACGACCAGTGGGACGAGTTTGAATCCACGCTGGAGCTGAATTTCGCCCTTGCGCTTCCGGAAGGGCATCGGTTCCGCGTCAGCCTGTTTCACCAGAAGGGTGAGCTGGGCATGGTCACGCGCATGATCAAATCCTCCATCCCAACCTTCGAGGAACTCACGCTCCCCCCGATTTACTCCGATTTCATCATGGGCAAGCGCGGGCTGCTGTTGATGGTCGGTGCAACAGGCTCAGGAAAATCCACGTCGCTGGCCTCCATGCTGGATTACCGCAATACGCACGGCGACGGCCATGTACTCACCATTGAAGACCCGATCGAATATTTCCACGAGCATAAAGGCTGCATCATCACCCAGCGCGAAGTGGGGGTGGATACTTATTCCTACGGCATGGCACTGAAAAATGCGCTGCGGCAAAGCCC
>JAHFPR010000227.1 GCA_023269645.1 Alphaproteobacteria bacterium
ATCGGTTTCCAGCACTGCTAGAAACGCGCGCACCCTGAGATAAAGCTCCGGATACGGCTCACGTTCCGGCAGGGTGACGGAGAGCAGCGTACAGGCGGAGGAAATGGCATGGAGCTTCGGCGCATCCTCGAACAGCAGGCTTGCCGTGGGGCGGAGAATTTCCAGGGTCAGTGTGCCGAGGTGATCCTCCAGCCTTGCGTTCCAGCACACCTGCACACGGTTACCCGGCTGGCATTCGGAGCCGCTTTTCCTGCGGGAGCGCACCAGCCCGGCGTGCCGGCCCCGCTCCAGCGTGAAAAGCTGGAGTATCCGGGCACTCTCGCCGTAAGGAGATCCCTGCAGCACCAATGCTTCATCCGACCATTGCATTACGGCTATTCCACCTCACTCAGCACCATTACTCGATAATCTGTACCTGCACCGGCGGCAATCTGGTGACAGGCACACGCTTTGCAAGAGGCACACGCCGATCCTGCGCCGGCTCCGCAGGTTCTATATCGTGCTCCTCGCCCCATGTATCCTCATCCTCGCTATCCTCCTCCCCGCTCCAGATTCCCGGCAATTTTTGCAGTTCCGGCAGCGGCGTAGCCTCCAGCAGCGGTGTGGGGGTGAAATCACGTGGCGTGGCACGGGGCAGTTCTGTATCCTTGAAGATGGTGCGCGGCTTGCCGAGTTCCGCGAGTTCATCGTAAGCCTCGCGCAGTTTTTTAGTATGTCCGCAGTTGCTCACCCAGGCGAGGCCGTTATCGTTGGGGTTACGGTAGGCGAACACAAGATAGGTTTCGCCCGATTCAAACGTATAGCCGCAGGTCAGCCCCTCCCGCGCCATCGCCACAACATCCGAGCCTTGCGTCCACACGGCATATTTCTGGGTTTTGACACGCTTCCACACCGCCTGCACATCAAACGTCACCTCCGTGCGGTCGGGGCTGAAGCGACGCTCGATGCGGCGCACCGTGCCGCTGAACACGGCGTAGGCGCGGTCGCGGTCGTCCTGCGTATCGCGCGCCAGGCAGGTGCACACCTCCAGTGCCCGCGCGGACGGGGCATCTGTGAAGGACAGCACCAGCAGTGCCGCAGTCATGCCGATTGAAAAAATATGGCGCATCGTTAACAGTTTATTAACCATAGCCGTGCTATGCTCTAAAACTCTTGAAGAATGAGAGCATCATAAACCTGAAACGGAGCGACGGCAATGGGTATAGAAGACAGCACAACAACAAACCCCGGCCTGGATCCAGACTTCGCAGCCGCCGCAGCGAAGCCATCGGGTGCTGTACCCAGGAATTTCAGCCTCACATCATCCACGCGCGGCGATATTGAAGTGGGGGTAAGTTTTGGTAAACTCGCTACGGAGGCCGACAAGCTCGCCACACTTGAAAACATCGCCCAGGAACTGACGGAACATGGCCTGGAAACAGAAATCCACCAGAAGCGCGGAACGCTTACTCTCCACACCACCAAACTCCGCGAGCATCTGGCAGAGGAAGCAGCGAATGCCGCCATCATCCAGGATGCCAGCATCACCTCAACCACACGAGGAACGGATCTGAAAGTTGCGATTGATTTCGGCGATGATGACAGGTCAGCCGCCAGATCCCTTACGGTTGCAAACCTTGCCGCTGCCCTGAAAGATGAGAGTCTCGGCGTAACCATCAATAGCGACGGATCGCTGACTATCAACACTGAAGACATCAAACAGCAACTACAAAAAGAAGCACGTAAATCAAAACCGGAAATACACTGGTCTGATGAACCGGGAAAACAAGCACTCATCGTGAAAGATGATGCGGTATACCTCATTCACGAGGCGATTGATCAGATAACGAAAGAACACTGGCCTGAGAATAAGAAAGATCAAGATCAGAGAGTGCGCGCGACCGCTGAACACATCATCCGTGATACGCTTGATGCGAGAGGTGCGGAGGAATCCAACGACCCCAAGGATTTCATTAACACGCAAGCGGGAAAAAGTGCTGCAAAGCGGGAGAAGCACAGCCTCTCTCGCTTTCAGACAACCCTGGGTGCTACCGCAGCGGCGACACTGCTGGCGGGCGGATTGACCTACGCCATAACGCACCCAAGCACACCTTCCACAGACGATCCGCACCACAAAGATACCAGCAGTGAAAGCGCGAAAGTCGTTCAGGATTACAGCATCGAGCCGGCACATATGCTGCCAGAGCGTCCGCGCCCATATGATGAATTGTCGAAACCGGAAAGGGGAGCACTGCATGAGCACTCCTTTGCGGAGGCCGCCGAGCGTTTCGGTATCACTCCGAATCCGGGCCATCACCCGAACCCCTTGCTGACCGAAGCTGCCGATACGGTAGAATCCAGGCACGTTGAGCAGCTTGAGAAAATGCATCAACAATGGGTGCGGGAACTTGATGCTCCCATCACGGTTACGATTCATTACAAGGGAGATGATTACGGTTCCATATTTCATGGCGGCAAGCAGTACGAAGCAGATGCCGAAATCGCCGCCACTCTGACTGAGCGCGGGCTGGATGTTAAAATCAACCGGGAAAACGGCTCGTTGGTCGTCAGCACTGAAACCCTCAGGCAGCAGCTGCAGGATGAGGCTCTCGGAGGAGGCGCAGCACCGGAAGCGCAGAAATCCATGACCCCGGAAGGCACGGCATCAATGGTGCGGGCAAAGGCGGAAGAAATCATCGCCGATACGATGGCGGATATTGGCATCCCAAGACAGCAGGAAATAGAAGTAGTGGTGAATACCTCCGCTTCGCCTCTTGTGCGCGGTGACGCTACTACTGCCTCCCCGCCTGCCGGTGCGCCCGCAAAACACCGCCGTTAGCTAGGTTCTGTTGACATTCAAAATGATGCCGTGGCGAAAATGCCGGCTTTTCAAAAGCCGGAGCGCAGCGTATATTTTGGTACGTAAGCACCGGAAGTTTGAAAAACCGGCATTTGCAGCCCGGCAGGGTTTGAAGGTCAACAGAACCTAGGTTCAATCACCATATAAATTAAGTACTCCGTCATTCCAGCGAAAGCTGGAATCCAGCCAAAGCCGCGTCTGCGGCGGAAAGGCTTTTCGCAGCGTAGACACGCCGCTGCTGGATTC
>JAHFPR010000228.1 GCA_023269645.1 Alphaproteobacteria bacterium
GCTGCCGCCGCGCGCGCGTGATGCCCACGTAGGCCAGCCGCCGCTCCTCCTCCAGCCCCGCGCCTCCCTTCTCGTCCATCGCGCGCTGGCTGGGGAACAGCCCTTCCTCCCACCCGGCGAGGAACACCGTTTCAAACTCCAGCCCCTTCGCGCCGTGCATGGTCATGATGGAAACTTTGGCTTCGTCCGGCTTGTCGTCCCCGTCCATCACCAGGCTGATATGCTCCAGAAATTCCGGGAGGCTCTCAAACCCCGCCAGTGCCGCCAGCAATTCCTCCAGATTCTCCAGACGGCCTTGCGCCTCCGGGGTTTTTTCACTTTTCCAGATGGTTAAATAACCGGATTCCTTGAGGATTGTTTCGGTCACTTCCACGTGGGAATGCAGCGTCAGCATCTCCCTCCAGCGGGCGAAATCGGCCATCAGCCCCAGCAGCGTGTCTTTCGCTTTTCCCTTCAGTTCACCCGCCGCCGCCATCAGTGGAATGGCCGCCGCGAGGGGGATATTTCTTTCTCTGGCAAATGCACGAATCTTGGCGATTCCCGCCTCTCCCATCCCGCGTTTCGGCACGTTGATGATGCGCAGCAGCGCGAGATCGTTCTGCGGCTGGAAGGTGGCGCGGAGATAGGCGATTGCATCCCGGATTTCCAGCCGTTCATAGAAACGCAGGCCACCGATGATGCGGTAAGGGATGGCCTCCGCCATGAAACATTCTTCCAGCGCGCGCGTCTGATGCCCGGCGCGCACGAGAATGGCGATGGTATCCAGCCGCTGCTTCCGCGCCAGTTGCAGTGCCTCGATCTCCGCCGCAATAAAGGCCGCCTCCGCCCGCTCGTCCCACACCGCGACCACCTGCACCGGCGTGCTCTCGCGGCTGGCGGTGTGCAGGGTTTTGCCCAGCCGCCCACGGTTATAGGCGATAAGCCCGGAAGCTGCGGCCAGAATATCCGGCGTGGAGCGGTAATTCTGCTCAAGGCGTACTACCTTTGCCCCGACAAAGTCCCTTTCAAACCGAAGGATATTCTCGATTTCCGCGCCGCGCCAGCCATAGATGGACTGATCGTCATCCCCCACGCAGCAGATGTTTCGCGAACCCGCCGCCAGCAGCTTAAGCCACAGATATTGCGCAACATTCGTATCCTGGTATTCATCCACGAGGATGTAGCGGAAACGCCGCTGGTAATCAGCCAGTATGTCTGGATGCTGCGAAAGCAGGGTAACACAGTGCATCAGCAAATCCCCGAAATCCGCAGCACCGAGCTGCAGCAGCCGTTCCTGATAGGCCTGGTAAATCTTCAGTGCGGTGCGATCAGCACCGATTTCGGCGGCCTGGGCAGGGGTGAGTGCCTTGTCTTTCCAGCTTGCGATGATCGCGGCGAACATCCGGGGCGGGGTGCGCTTGATGTCCATATCCCGCTCCAGCAGGATTTGCTTGAGCACCCGCTCCTGATCGTCCGGGTCGAGGATGGAGAAATCCGAGGGAAGGCCGATCAGTGCCGTGTGCCGCCGCAGAATGCGGAGTGCTACGGAATGGAATGTGCCCAGCCACAAGCCCGCCGAAGTGCCGTTGCCGACGATGGCATCAATGCGGTGGCGCATCTCCGCCGCAGCCTTGTTGGTGAAGGTGACCGCCAGTATCTGCCCCGGAAAAGCGCGGCCAGTGTTCAGAATATGCGCGATGCGGGTGGTGAGTACGCGGGTTTTTCCCGTGCCTGCGCCGGCCAGTACAAGCAGCGGCCCCTCGGTTGCTTCCACCGCCGCGCGCTGCTCCGCGTTCAGGTGCGAAAGATCGAGGGCGGGCGGGCACTCCGCCGTAAGGTTTTGCTGAAGGGTCATCGTAGGTTTTCTGCCCGCTTGTACATTGCTGTGCACCGTTCTATGCTGTCAACCCCACTATACAACGGAACCTTTGTGCCTGACTATACCGAAACCACGCATGGCGTCTGCATCACGGTGACGACGGAATACCTCCCCAAGGAATCCCGCCCGCAGGAGCACTTCTTTGCGTGGAGTTATCAGGTGCGCATCGAAAACCAGAGCGCGCGCACGGTGCAGCTTCTCCACCGCTACTGGCACATCACAGACGGCTACGGCCATGTCCAGGAAGTGCGCGGCCCCGGCGTGATTGGCCAGCAGCCCGTGCTGCGCCCCGGAACTTCCTTCAATTATGCAAGCTGGACACACCTCCCCTCGCCGAACGGCCTGATGCGCGGCCATTACGAAATGCAGGAAATCGTGGATCGCCCCGGTTCGCCGGGCGAGATTTTCCTCACACCGGTTCCGGCGTTTTCGCTGGATAGCGACGAGCAGATCGCGCGACCTAATTAATCCTCCTCCACCTGCGGGGAAGAAGGAGTCGGAGCGGTCATTGTGGCAAGCAGAAGTGTATTATAGTCCTTCTCGCGCAGGCAGGAATGACGGTATTCCTTACTTTTTGTAAGTACTTAAACTTAAATCAAAAAGGGGCTATTCCATCTAAGGCGATATGCTAGGATGGAAAGATGTACGAGAGAAAGAGCCGTCTTACGCCACACTAGCAAGGCAAGTTGATAGAGCATTTTGTTCTGGTAACACTATACAACGTGCTGGACGTTTCCGATTTCCCCCATCGCCGCATCAACCATTCAAAACTGTTTGTCGACAAGCATAATCACATCAACGGCATTGAGAATTTCTGGAACCAGGCCAAGCGGCATTTACGCAAGTTCAATGGCATCAAGCAGGAGACTTTCTACTGGTTCCTGAAGGAGTGCGAGTGGCACTTCAACGGAGGCAACCACCAACAGTTGCTAACCCGGCTTAAATACTGGTATAAAAACACTAGCCACTAGCCACTAAATGGAATAGCCCCAAAGAGAAAAAAGAATCAAGCGGTGGAGCAGGGAATATAAGATCAATATAATTGAAGCGATGAACCCGTGCCGGGATGATTTATATGCAGGATTGTTTGCTTAGGTTCAATCACCCTTTGATTTTTCGGTACTATATTGATCTATATTCTTAATTATAGTTCATCGTCATTCCAGCGATCTTATCTTTGGAAAGACTGGCTGGAATCCAGCAGCGGCGTGT
>JAHFPR010000229.1 GCA_023269645.1 Alphaproteobacteria bacterium
TTACCTTACCAAGCCCTTCGATAAGCAAACGCTGCTTGCAATTGTCAACAGTGCCGCTCAAACGCTTGAGCAGCGTTATCTGTTCAGCGAGGAGTTATATAAAAATTTGATGATGCTTGACTGCACAAAGGAAAGTGTCTTCAAGGTCAACAGGCTGGATCAATGCCAAAAGCTGGCGGTATACCTTGGCAAGATGTGCCCGCCTTCACGCAAAACAGGCTACGGTTTTTCAGAAATCAGCTATGGCTTTTCCGAATTGCTGGTAAATGCGCTGGAACACGGTAACCTTGGTATCGGCTACGACCAGAAAACAGATCTTCTGACCCAGGGCAGGGATGTGTGGAGAAATGAAGTGGAGCGTCGTGCAGGCCTGCCGGAAAATAAAAATAAGTTTGTGGATGTGCGCTACACGCATGAAGACGATAAGATCGTGGTCACCATTGAAGATAAGGGTGCGGGATTCAAGTGGGAATCCTACCTGAACATAGACCCCATGCGCTGCACGGATAATCATGGGCGCGGCATTGCGCTGGCCAATTCCATTTTCGATAAGCTGGAATATGCCGAGGATGGCCGAAAGGTTGTGTGTACCGTTCTGATCTGAACGATCCCTAATTCTGGCAACTATAGTCATACCAAATAGAAACCCTGCACCCGTCATTCCTGCGCCTATCTTCGCAAGAAAGAACTGGCGGGAATCTCTTTAGCAACATTACACTATGCTGAGAGGGAGATTCCCGCCTGCGCGGGAATAACGCATCAAAGTTATCTGGTATGACTATAGTCATACCAATTTATAATTCCCCTTTTAGAATATCTGCAATGGATTGGCTGGAGAATTGCCTTCGTTTTTTGAGGATTGCGAAGGATTGCTCGATGGGGTTGAAGTCTGGGCTGTAGCGCGGAAGCGGCAGGAGGATGTGGCCGTGTCGCTGCAGCAATTCCCTGGTTTTTGGCTTGTTGTGGAAGGGCGCGTTATCCATCACGATCACGCTGTTGGCGCGGAGTTCCGGCAGCAGAGCCTGTTCCATCCAGGCAAGCACGGTGTGGTGGGTGCAACTGCCCTCGAAAAGCATCGGTGCGAGGTGCAGTATACCTTGCGTTCCCCCTTTGAACTCTTCGTAGAAGAAGGGAAATGTAAAGATTGGCTCCGCGAGCTGGACTCGAACCAGCGACCCAGGGATTAACAGTCGCCCTCTGACGATAAGCCACAAAAAACAAGAACAGGTTACAACAAATAGATCAGTATGTTATAGCGATAGTGCTGTTGTGGATTATCTTTATTTTTTGCCATTATTTGTGGCGGAATGCACCACCAGTGCACCATGAGAAACAGGTTTCTTCCGCCTCAAATCTACCCCCCAAAGCGCCCCCAGATTTTTTTGCTGCTATCGGTTTATGTTCTGCCGATCCTCTTTCAGTGCCTTGTAAACAACATCAAGCAATATATCTGAGAAAACCGCCATCTTATGCTTATCACTGAGTACCTGTGAAGCTAAATCCCCCTGCTTGCCGATGCTGGTTATAATGGCTTCCTGCAAAGCTCCACGATAATCCCCGTGCTTGAAATTTTCCTTGGAGTTGCTTTTCGCCTGAACGCGAAGATTCCCGTTCTCAAGCACCTTGTTCACAATGCTTCGGGTGAAATCAACTTTATCATTTTCTGAAAATTGACCGGCGAATAATTCATTAACGCGCGATAGAAGATCGGCAAGGGTGATGGTGTCATCCTCTTTTGATCCGCTGGTTCCGGCTTCCGATACAGGAGAAAGCGGCGGGTTGTCCTCCAGCAATATCTGCTGTTCTGCCTTTTTCTCAATCTTGAAATGCTCTAGTTCCACATAAGGATCAAGGTTGACGCGCACCCCTTGCTGCCCACCATAGGGCAGCTTGCGGAGAAGGAAACGCCCGAATATGGAAAGTTTTTCCAAGGCGGGATCAGGAAAATAGGCGATCTGGCATATAAAATCGTACAGGCGCACGAATGTTTGGAGGGAATCCCGGAAATCCGTCTGCTGTTCTTCCTCCAACCCCTCAAACCTATCTACGGCAGGATCGGTATGGCTGTGGAGTGCGGCCTGATTCCGTGTAGAATTTTTGCGCGTAAACTCCTTAACGAATGCTTCTACCTCTTCGGGATAGAATACCCCATATCCCTCAAGGGTACGCTGGATGTCATACAGGATGTTGGGATCGGTTTCGTTCTCTAACTCCGTGCAGGTGTAGTAAGGCGAGAACGCTTCCTTGATGGTTTCGGGGTCATTCACGAAATCCAGTACGAATACATCCCGTTTATCTGGGTGGGTACGATTGAGGCGGGATAATGTCTGCACCGCTGTTACGCCACTTAATTTCTTATCTACATACATGGTATGCAATAGTGGTTCATCGAAGCCAGTCTGGAATTTATTGGCAACGATAAGCACCCGGAACACATCGGAAGCAAAGGCTTCCTTGATGTCCTGCCCTTTCAAATTGCTATTCATGGAGGATTCTGTAAACGTCTTTCCTGGAAAGTCCTTATCCTCTACAGCGCCGGAGAACGCCACCAGCGCCTTTATGCCCTCATAACCCTTTTCTTGGATATACTCTTCCAGCGCCAGCCCATAGCGCACCGCAGCTGCGCGGGAATCCGTCACCACCATAGCCTTGGCCTTACCTCCAACCTTCGGCATAACGAAATGGCGGAAGTGCTCAATGATGATCTCCACCTTTTGGCTGATCTGGTAGGGGTGCAGCTTGATATACTTCGTGAAGGCGCGGATAGCCTTGGTTTTATCAAACTCCGGGTTCTCCGTTACTTTTTGGGCAACTCTATAAAATACCTTGTACGGCGTGAAATGCTTGAGCACATCCAGGATAAAGCCTTCCTCTATCGCCTGCCGCATGGTGTAGAGGTGGAAGGCTTCCGGCATACTATCGGGCTTTTTTTTCCTACCAAACATCTCAATGGTTTTGGCTTTCGGGGTAGCGGTGAACGCATAGAAGCTGATATTTTTCGGTGGCTGTTTTTTCTCAATGGCGCGCTGGATAAAATCCTCGGAATCTTCCGGCTCTTCTTCCTCCTGCT
>JAHFPR010000230.1 GCA_023269645.1 Alphaproteobacteria bacterium
GTCGCGGATGGCGACCACCGTGCGCAGCGTGGTTTCGGCACTGGAAACGGCGGTGGCGAGATCCGCCAGATTGCCCTCGCCGGAAAGCGAAACATTCACGGCCTGCTCGCCGTGCGAGAGCTTGCCGTGGAGATTATTCACCGCGCTGCCCACCAGATTGGAAAAACTTGTATCCTCAGCACCGGAGCCAGGCTTGACCCCTGCACCCTGCACCATCCGCGCAGTTGCGTCGTAAAGCGAAAGTCCCCCGCCGATTTTATCTACCATAGCGCACTCCCTAAGCTATCCCTTCTCCGAAGAGGAGCATAGCGCGTTCGGAGGATGCAGTCAATGTGCGGTGCGTCAATCGTGCAGGGGTTGGATTCCCCGCCGGTTGCGGTGTAATCAAGGGACTTCAGCCTTGTCATACCCCGCAGCTTGCTTATTGTTTGATATTGTCCTGTAAAAAGCCCCTCCTCTTGCAAGTGCGAAGGGCATCTCTTCTAAAGCACTATAAGTACCTCAGTGATGGTGGCAGAGGCCGCCATGTTTCTTGGGGGGCGATACCGGGGTATGCACGAGCGTTTGTGCCGGCGGCGATGGGGGCGTGTATGCAGCCGGCGGCGGGGTGACGGCAGCAACCTGCACAGGAGGGGTGGTGGGCGCGGCTACGGGAGTGAGAGGCGCGGCACTTCCTGCGGCAGGCGCAAGGGCGGCGAGCGTGGCGACATTATCGAATTTTCTATCCAGTAACGCCATCGCCACGCATTTTCCGGAGGTGCGTGAATCATAATCCCCCGTCGCGCCGAGGCAACTGCCTTCGCTCAGGAAGGTGCCGGAGAACGCCGCGCCGTCATCCATTTTGGCATCCAGCGTACGGGCATCGTCGGCGGAAAGGAGGAGGTTTTGTGCATCCCAGCTTTTATCATTGGTGAAATCCGCCAGCAGGATATAGTTGCCGAGCGTACCGTCAATCCCTTCCTCGCCGAGCCAGTCTTTATCGGCCAGCAGCAGGTATCCACCCCCGGAAATCCGCGAGGAGAACATATTTTTCACCGGGCGCAGGAAGGTAAAATTCTCGTCGGTTGCGGAAGTGGCCGGGTCGGTATAGGGGCCGGGGATAATATCTGCCCGCGCCATCTGCTGCCATGCCCACAGCCCTTCGTAGAACGCGCTGCCGCCACTTCCCCATTTGCCATCGCCGTTGGCGAGGCGGCCAGCCTGCGCCCACGGAGCCGCCCACTGGCCGGTTGGCCAATAGGCTTCCGCGCCCACGAAATCGCCGGGGAGGGCGTTGTATTTTGTCTGGAACACGTTGAGGGAGGTTTTAATCGCGGCGAACTCCGCCACGGCGCGATGCAGGCGCGCCTGTTTCATCAGCGATTGCCCGGTCAAAACGCCGGAAGCCAGCACACCAATAATAAGCAGGACAATCGAAAGTTCGATGAGGGTGAATCCGCGCTGGTGCGCGTTGCCTATGATCCCGCGCTGGTGCACGCTGGTGGAAGTAGGTAATCCATTGGACATGAAACGCTCCTGCAAAATGTTAATTTTAATTAGTATAACTTAAATTAACATTTATTACAAGCATAATTTCATATATTTTAATATGTGGTATTATAGGAGCAGCAATCTTGTCGTCGGGGCTGTTCTGCTTCTCTCCTTCTGGCCTGCCGGAGAAGCATAGAGCACTGTTTTCCTCCACCGCTTGCGGGGGAGGAGGATTTCGTTAGCGAACGAAGTGAGTTTACGAAATCCGGAGGGGGTTTCTTTGCTGCCGAAACCAAAGAAACCCCCTCCGCAAATCCGGCCAGCAAGCTGGCTCGGATTTCCTGCCTCCCCCGCAGGCGGGGGAGGAGGGGCATCATTTTCTCCTCCACCGCCTGCGGGAGAGGAGCGCACTTTACTTGCGGCGCGGGGCGGGGTATGCTTCGCGCGGGGGCACAATGCCTCCGGGAGCCTCAAACCTCTCTGCTGTAACCGGCTGCACCCACCGTTTCATGGGTGTTTTTTGCTTCCCAGCTTCTGGCCGGGAGGCCATGCCTATGTCCAGGCGCAAGCTAAAGGGCATGGCGGCTGAGTTATTGCAGTCGTTTGAACTCCCGGCTACCAGCCTCGCTGGTAGCCGTTTTGTTTCACAACAACGGAGAAAACGATGCATCCTCAACGATCCACTTCCAGACCGGAAATCAAGGAATTGCGACAACTCCGCCGCGCGCTCGGCGCGAATATCCAGCGGATGCGCATGGAACGGCAGATGACACTGCACGAATGCGCGCGGCAGGCACACACCTATCCCCTCACTCTCGATTATTACGAAATGGGCAGGCGGCAACTGGATTTGGATATGCTGGCGATCCTCGCCGCCGTGTTCGGGGTAAGGCTCGCGGAGTTGCTGGCCGCACAGGAAAAGGAAGCCGCTTCTATCGCAGCAGTTCCAGCGTGTGGCTGATCATGTTTTTGGTGATGTCGATGGTGCTGAGGTTGGCTTCGTAGCTGCGTTCGGCCTCTTTAAGATCCATATTTTCAATGATGGGGTTGACATTGGGCTTGAGCACGTAGCCCTCTGCATCCGCCGCCGGGTGGCCGGGGTCGTAATCGCGTGGGAAATCGGTGCTGTCGAGGCCGACTTTATCTACTTTTACGGTGGTTACACCCAGCTTTTTATCCAGCTCCTCCTTGAAGCTGATCGTTTTTCGCTGATAGGGTTTCGCGCCCGGCGAGGAACCGACGGATTCCGCATTGGCGATATTTTCCGCCACCACTTTCAGGCGCGCGCTCTGCGCCCGCATCCCGAATGCGGCGATGGTGATGGAATCATTCAGGTCGGCCATAATCTTCTTCTTTCGCTCTCTTCCCGGACTACTGTCCGGGAAGATGAGACCGAGGCCTTCGGCCACTAAAGAGGCGCGGCTTTCTAGCCACGCACATTCGCTGTATTTATAGTGTTTCCAGATAATATTCTTACAGAATATTATCTGGTATGACTATATCTCACCTCTTTTTACGGATTCCCGTTAATCGCAATATTAAGCAATCCGCTGAGCTTGCGATAGAGGGCGGTGGTGGTCTGGTAGTCGGTGGC
>JAHFPR010000231.1:0-1664 GCA_023269645.1 Alphaproteobacteria bacterium
TCCGGGCCGAAGCACCTGAACATCAAGCTGACCCGCGCCAAGCTGGAATCGCTGGTGAATGACCTCATCGAGCGCACCATTGAGCCGTGCCGCATCGCGCTGAAGGATGCCGGTTTTGCGGCGGGTGAAATTGAGGAAGTAGTGCTCGTCGGCGGCATGACACGTATGCCCAAGGTGCAGGCGCGCGTGAAGGAATTTTTCGGCAAGGAGCCGCATAAGGGCGTGAATCCGGACGAGGTAGTCGCCATCGGCGCAGCCATTCAGGGCGGTGTGCTGAAGGGCGACGTGAAGGATGTGCTGCTGCTGGATGTCACCCCGCTTTCGCTGGGCATTGAAACGCTGGGCGGCGTATTCACCCGGCTGATTGAGAAGAACACCACCATCCCGACCAAAAAAGGGCAGGTTTTCTCCACGGCGGAAGATAACCAGGGGGCGGTGACCATCCGCGTATATCAAGGTGAGCGCGAGATCGCGGCGCAGAACAAGCTGCTCGGCCAGTTCAATCTGGAGGATATTCCCCCCGCGCCGCGCGGAATGCCACAGATCGAGGTGACGTTCGATATTGATGCGAACGGCATCGTGAATGTTTCTGCGAAGGACAAGGCCACCGGCAAGCAGCAGAACGTCACCATCCAGGCTTCCGGCGGGCTTTCCGACCAGGAAATCGAACAGATGATCCGCGATGCCGAAGCACACGCCTCGGAAGACAAGGTGAAAAAAGCACTCATTGAGGCGCGGAACGGCGGCGAAGGCCTGGTGCATTCCACCGAAAAGAGCCTGAAGGAATATGGCGACAAGGTTTCGGCGCAGGAACGCGGCAACATCGAGCAGGCCGTCGCCACGCTGAAGGAATCGCTGCAGGGCGAGAACGCCAGCAAGATCGAGCAGGATACCGCCGCGCTCCAGCAGGCGGCGATGAAACTCGGCGAGGCCATCTATCGGCAGAACACGGACAGCGGCTCCAGCTCCAGCGATGCTGGTGCTTCCGGCTCCTCCGGCGCGGGCGCGCAGGGTGCGGCGGATTCTGGCAAGGAAGAAACCATCGTGGATGCCGATTTTGAAGAAGTAGATGAAAACAAGGCCAAGAAGAAAAAGGCGTAGCCGCATTATGTCATCCTGAGCCGAAGGCGAAGGATCTCATGCGGCGGGAGATCCTTCGCCTTCGGCTCAGGATGACAGCTTGTTTTCCAGACCGCTCCATAGTATTACTGCGGCATGGCCGAGGATTATTACAAGATACTGGGGCTGGAGTACGGCGCTACGAAGGCGGAAATCCGGCAGTCTTACCATAAACTGGCGAAGCTCTACCACCCGGATCGCAACCGGGATGATCCGGATGCGGAAAAGCGGTTTATGGCCATAAGCGAGGCCTATAAGGCACTCAGCGACAGTGCGCTGGTCTATTACCAGGTTCTGGGGATAAACCGGGGAACCGCCCTCGGCGACATTAAGCGCGCCTATTACCGCCTCTCCGAGCAGCACCATCTGGCGGCGCGGGCGGGCGATCCCGCGGCGGCGCGGCGGCTGGAGGAGGTGCGGCAGGCATTTGAATATCTGGTGGGAAAAGAGGATGCCGCTTCGGTCGGTGAAGAAGACGGTGGCTGGTAGCTATAGTCGTTTTACTTAAGAATTTCTGGATTCTTAAGTAAAACGACTATCAAAAC
>JAHFPR010000231.1:1674-3039 GCA_023269645.1 Alphaproteobacteria bacterium
TAGAAAAATAAGGTTAAATGACGATATATAAATATAATTCTGGATAATTCTGGTTTCGGGTGGATAACGCATGGCGACGGATTACTATAAAACGCTTGGGGTGAGCCGTACCGCCACGCCGGAGGAAATCAAAAACGCCTACCGCAATCTTGCCAAGGAGCATCACCCGGATCGCAACCCCGGCAATAAAGATGCAGAGCATCGGTTCAAGGAAATCAGCGGCGCGTACGATATTCTGAAGGATCAGGAGAAGCGCGCGGCATATGACCGCTTCGGGGAAAGTGCCTTTCAGGGCGGCGGCGGTGGCCAGGGTAACGGCTTCGGCGGTTTCAATTTCACCGGCGCAGCTTCTTCTTTCTCGGATATTTTTGAGGATCTCTTCAGCGGCGGCATGGGGAAACAACGGCAGGCGAAACCAAACCTGCGCGGCGCAGACCTGCGCTATAACCTGGATATTTCGCTGGAGGAAGCCTTCCGGGGCGATAAACGCTCCATCAAGGTTCCCACGCTCGGCTCCTGCGAAACCTGCAATGGATCGGGCAGCGCGGATAAAACCTCCTCCTCCACCTGCGAAGCCTGCCGAGGCGCAGGGCGTGTGCGCATTCAGCAGGGTTTCTTCACGATGGAACGCACCTGCACCGCCTGTCAGGGCACAGGGCACACCATCGCCAATCCCTGCAAAACCTGCCACGGCGCGGGGCGGATGCGGCGCGCCAAAACGCTTTCCGTCAGCCTCCCGCAGGGCGTGGAGGAAGGAACGCGCATCCGGCTTACCGGCGAGGGCGAAGCGGGAATGCGCGGGGGCGAAGCGGGCGATCTCTATATTTTCATTTCCTTCCGCCCGCACAAACTCTTCACGCGCGAGGGGGATAACCTGCATTGCAACGTGCCCATCCCGATGACAACCGCCACCCTCGGCGGCAGCGTGGAGGTTCCGACCCTCGAAGGCGTGGCGGCGCGCATCACGATTCCGGCGGGCACACAACCCGGCCACCAGTTCCGGCTGAAGGGCAAGGGGATGCCGCAGATGCGCCGCAAAGGGCATCATGGCGATATGTATGTCCATGCGGTCGTGGAAACGCCTGTGAAGCTCTCGAAGAAGCAGCAGGATCTCCTGCGGGAATTCGCCGATAGTTCGGACGAAAAAACCCAGCCGGAGGCAACGGGTTTCGCGGATAAGGTCAAGGATTTCCTCCGCCAGTTCAAGGCTGAAGGCTAAAAGCTGCCTGTATATAGCCATACCCGATAAAAATCTTACATTTTTATCTGGTATGACTATGAAAACCAACTCCGAAAGAGTTGGTTTTCCGCGCCGGAGGCAGCGTATGCCAAATAATATTCTGTAAGAATATTATTTGGAAACAC
>JAHFPR010000061.1 GCA_023269645.1 Alphaproteobacteria bacterium
CGTTATCGCCACGCGCGTTTCGGAGGAGCAGACACTGAGCGTACTGAAAGCGCACCCCGGCTTGCTGCATTACAGCGAAGCGCGCATTCTCGCCCGCGCCCCGCACGTTACCCGCAGGAAAAAAGGCTGCGTGGCGGTTGTCACGGCGGGCACTTCTGATATTCCCGTGGCGGAAGAAGCGGCGGTGACGCTGGAACTTCTGAACGTATCCGTGACGCGCTGCCGTGATGTGGGCGTTGCCGGGCTGCATCGCCTGATGCACAGCTTGCCCTCGTTGCGGGAGGCGGATGCCATTCTCGTGATCGCGGGGATGGAGGGCGCGCTGCCCAGCGTCGTCGGTGGCCTGGTGAAAACTCCGGTCATCGCTATCCCCACCAGCGTTGGCTACGGCGCGAGTTTTGAAGGGTTGAGCGCGCTGCTCGGCATGATGAATTCCTGCGCGCCGGGCGTGTCGGTAGTGAATATTGATAACGGCTTCGGCGGAGCGGTGTGCGCGTATAAATGGCTGCTGATGGCCGGGGCGATGGCCGCGCGTGAAAGCGATAGGGAGGAAGCGGTATGACGCTGGCCTATCTGGATTGTTCATCAGGCATTGCGGGGGATATGCTGGTCGCCGCCATGCTCGATGCCGGGCTGCCGCTTGCGTTGCTGGAGCGCGAACTGGCGAAGCTGCCGCTTGGGGGATACAAACTTTCCGTCCGGGAAGTGGAAAAGCACTATTTCCGCGCGCTGCATTTTACCGTGGAGTGCGATGACCACCACCCGCACCGCCACTATAGCGACATACGCGATATGATTATGAAAACGGCGTGGGAAGTGCCTGTCCGCGAAACCGCCGTGGCTATTTTCAAAACGCTGGGCGAAGCGGAGGCGAAGGTGCACGGCTGTGCGCTGGAGGAGGTGCATTTCCATGAAGTGGGCGCGGTGGATTCCATTATTGATATTTGCAGCGTGGCTATCGGTTTCCATCATTTTGGCATCCACGCGCTTTATGCTTCCCCGGTGAATGTGGGCAGCGGGGAAATCCTATCCGCGCATGGGGTGATGCCGGTTCCCGCCCCCGCCGTTATCGAGCTGAGCAGGGGGATTCCGATTTACAGCCGTCATGCCGAAAAGGAACTGGCAACCCCGACGGGCATGGCGATTCTGGCGACGCTGGCCAAAGGTTTCGGGGTGCTTCCCGCATTCACGCCGCACACAATTGGCTGCGGGGCGGGTACGCGGGATCTGCCGATTCCCAATATCGTGCGCCTGATGCTGGGAGAGGAAGCATCGGCGGCAATGCCACCGGATATTGGCCTGCTGACGGATGAGGTGGTGGAAATAGAAGCCGATATTGATGATATGAACCCCGAATGGTACGGGCACATCATTGCCCGCTTGCTGGAAGCGGGCGCGCTGGATGTGGTGATGCTTCCGGCGTTCATGAAGAAAAACCGATCCGGCACACGCCTGACCATCCTGATTGATCCGGCGCAGCTTATGCCCGTCGCCCGCCTGATTCTACAGGAAACCACCACGCTTGGGCTGCGCTATCGCACTATGCGGCGCATCATGGCAAAGCGGGAAATTATCACGCGGGAAACGCCCTTTGGCGCGGTGCGGTTCAAATATGCCACGATGGGGGATACGCTGCTTTCGCAAAAACCCGAATATGAGGATTGCAGCAGAATCGCGGTGGAAAAAGGGCTGTCGTTGAAAGAGGTCTATGCGCGGCTGGCGGCACTTCCGGAAAAGCAATAAGAGGAGAAGCGAAGATGACTAACAGCTTTCAGAACACTTCATCTCTTGCCATTGCCAAGAGATTATCCGCCTTGTGGGAAAAAATCGGACCGCAGCAAAGTTTCGAGGATGCAGCGCAGGAATGCGTATCGCAGCTCTATAAGGAATTTTCCGATTCCATCGTGCTGACCCGTATGTTTCTTACCGTGCCGTTCGGCCTTCTGCCCGAATCTAACAAGGCGTGGGTGGAAGGTCTGGCAAAAAAGATGGGGGTGTTCAGCCGCCTGACACAGGAGACTCCGGTGCTTTCGCTGGTGAGCACCGCAGGCATGGAAGAAGGCTGGAACGACCGGAGAAAATCGGAAGGCCATGTCGGTATCCCGCTGGTTTCTTCCGCGTTCATCGAAAATATCCCGATGATGATGCGGCTGATCGCCCAGATTACCGGAGGGCTGGATTGGCTGAATACGAGAAACCCCGACATCCAGAAAGAAATCATGGGGAAATTCTCCGGAACCTTCTTTATTTCCGATGCTGCCGAGGAGAAAGACGAGCAGGGTCGCCACATCATCGCCGGGCAGGAGTTTGTAAAGAAATACGGCGTAAAAAGCGTGTTCGGTATCGGCAGCGGCTATGACAAGGGGGCGTTTTCTGTGCTGCTGGTTTTCACGCGGGAGGAGCTGGAGCGGGCAAAGGCGATTGCGTTTCTGCCTGCCGTCAGTGTTTTTCACTCCATTACCGATTATTACATCGAGCATAATGCCATCTTTAATGATTTCGTCACGGAAGGTGCTATTGTCCGTCACGCCGCCAGGAAAACCCCGCAGGTTACGCGGGACCCCATCGCGCAGGCATTCGATAACTTAATCGCGGAACTCACGTGGCAATATGATGGGCTGGTGCAGGCAAAGCTGCAGGCGGAACAAGCCAATCAGGCCAAGAGCGATTTCCTTGCGAATATGAGCCATGAAATCCGGACGCCGATGAATGGCGTGCTCGGCATGGCGGGGCTGCTCCTTGATACAGACCTGGATGCCGACCAGCGTAACTGGGCGGAAATCATCAAAAAATCCGGCGAAAACCTGCTGGAGATCATCAACGATATTCTCGACTTCTCTAAAATCGAGGCGGGTAAGCTGGTGCTGGAACCCATCACATTCGATCTGATGGCTATGGTGATGGAAGTCACGGATTTGCTGGCACTCAGGGCGCAGGAGCGTGGCCTTGAGTTGCTCGTGCAGTTTTCTCCTGATTTGCCGCGCGCGGTGGTGGGGGATCCGACACGCCTGCGGCAGATTCTTATGAACCTTGCCGGAAACGCTATTAAATTTACCGAAAAAGGCTATGTGCTTATACGGGTAAATGTCCAGCAGGAGGGCGGCCAACAGGAGAATGCCGGGCATTTGCGCCTTTACTTTGAAGTGGAGGATTCCGGCATCGGTATTCCGCCGGATAAACTCGCATATGTTTTTGATAAATTCACGCAGGCTGAAGAATCCACCACACGTAAATTCGGTGGCAGCGGGCTTGGCCTTGCTGTGTGCAACAGGCTGGTGGAGATGATGGAAGGCAGCATCGCGGTTAAAAGCGAATTGGGCAAGGGATCGGTATTTTCTTTTGACATTGTGGTAGGGCCGGCAGCGTTGGAAGCTATCCCTATACTCAAGATTCCCCAGGTTGATCTGGCGGGCATGAGGGTGCTGGTAGTGGATGATTCTGCCATCACCCAGCAGATACTTTTTCAGTGCCTCCAGGCGTGGCAGATGCGGTGCGATGTGTGCGCAGTGGCGGATAAGGCACTTGCCATGATGGAGGAAGCCGCCCGCAATAATGACCCATACCATTTCGCGCTGATAGATTACCGTATTGATGGTACGAACGGTTTGCAGCTTGCTGACTGGATAAAATCCTCCTCCGTTCCGCTGGATGCCACCCTGTTCATGGTGACGGCACTCAGCCAGGTGGTGACCAGCAGCAACCTGCAGGAGAAAGGTTTTTCCGGATTATTTATCAAGCCTTTTTATCCCGATCAGCTTAAAGCGGCGTTGCAGATATTGTGGGATGCCCGGCAGCACGGAAAAACCTTGCCGCTGGTGACACGCCATATGGTGACGCAAATGCTGAAGACACACACGAATAAAACAACCATTCAACCAGATATGTTCCTCGGTACTCATGTGCTGGTCGTGGAGGATATGAAGGTCAATCTTATGCTGCTTACCAAGATTCTGGAAAAACATGGTTGCGAAGTATCTTCTGCGGCCAATGGCAGGGAGGCTGTGGAGAAAATCAGCAAGAATCATTACGACATCGTGTTCATGGATTGCCAGATGCCGGAAATGGACGGGTTCGAGGCCACCCGCAACATCCGCGAGCAGGAGGCTCCGCGCCGCCACCATACCACCATCGTTGCGCTTACCGCCGATGCCATGACGGGCGACCGCGAAAAATGCCTCGGCGCGGGGATGGATGATTATCTCAACAAACCCTTAAGAGCCGAGCAGATCACGGCAATGCTTAACAAGTGGGTGGAGCACCCTCATCCAGAAGGATTGCGCGCGGAGGAAAGCCTGTTTGAACGCATGGGCGGGGCAAGAAAAATCAAGCAAGTGGTCACCAAACTCTACGATAGCATTCTGGAGGACGAAACCCTGCTGCAGTTTTTTGAGAATACCAATGTTGCCGCGTTGCGCCGTATGCAAGCGGCGTTCGTGACGATGGCGTTCGGCGGGGAGCATCACTATACGGGAAAGCAGCTCCGCGAGGTGCATACCCCGCTGGTCGCGCGCGGGCTGAAGGATGTGCATTTTGATACGATGCTGAAACACCTGGAAAATGCCATGCGGTCACTTGGCGTGGCGGATGATCTTATCCACGAAGCCTTGGCTGTCCTGGAAAAAACACGAAACGACGTGCTGGTAAAATAGGGAATACATCACCGCAAACACAGAGGGGTTTTTATGTTGATTGGACGCTGCAGCTTTTTTATTACGTTCACATTATTGGTGGTATTTTTCCCCTCGCTTGCCTCAGCCCATATTATGGGCGATATGCACCTGCATGATAGTTTTCTGGCGGGATTCCTACACCCGCTTACCGGGCTGGATCACCTGCTTGCCATGCTTTCTGTGGGTATTATCAGCACACAGATGAAGCATAGCCATGCGATCTGGACATTGCCCGCCACTTTTATCGGCGCGATGGTCATCGGGGGAATAGCAGGTATGTGCGGGGTGCATATTGCAGGCGGGGAAATCGGTATCGCCCTTTCCGTGCTGCTGCTCGGTACTTTTATCTTTTCTGGCAGAAAATTGTCTGCGCGCGTGATGTATGGTTTTGCGGCCATTTTCGCATTTTGCCACGGTTATGCACATGGTGCTGAAATGCCGGAACACGCACACGCGGGTATGTTCGTCGCCGGATTTATCATGGCCACCGCCACCATCCACCTTGTGGGTGTTACACTCGGCCTTCTTTCCGGCAGAACATTCAAACCCAGAGTATAAACTGATTTTTCTAAGGGGTCGGTCATTACATTGCGTATAAGATAGGGTAAGACTAAGGATACGCCATGCACAACAACCTTCTTGATCGCCTGATAAAGCTCTATGTTAAAGCCCCTGAAAAGCCCCTGGCTGGCCTGGAGCGCGAAGTGTGGCAGCGTATTCATGCCCGGCAGGCTGCGGCGCAGCAGGGCTGGCCGGAAAGGCTCCTTGACGCGCTCCTGCTGCCGAAATACCGGTTTGCCACTATCGTGCTGGCGATACTCCTTGGGCTTGCGGCGGGTGGGCTTACGGGACATGATGCAGGGGAAACATCCCCCGTTTCGCTGTTGAATATGCAGGTGTTTTCGGCGCAGGATAGCCATCTCCCTTCAAGCGTGATACTCTCCCGCCCGCAGCGCGGGCAAAAATCGGCCATCCCGCAGCGCGGGCAAAAATCGGGTGGGATATGAAACAAAAATACACGGGTCTGAAATCATTGGCCTTGCTGGCACTTGCTGCATTTGCTCTCTGCTGGATAGGTGTCGGCTTCTTCCGTCTGCCGCCGCAGGCGCAGGATACCCACGCGCTGCTGCACCGGGAACTTCACATTACACCGGAGCAGGACAAGCAGCTTGGTGCTATGGAACAGCACTTTCAGGTGCGCAAAGCCGAACTGGAGGCCACCATCAAAAAAACCAATGCCGAGTTGGCGGCTTCTATCACGGAAGACAAGCATTATTCCATCCGTGTGAAAGCGGCGGTGGATAACATCAATCATGCCCAGGGTGAATTGCAGAAGGCGGTGCTGGAGCATCTGTTTGCAATGCAAGAAATCCTGACTCCGGCGCAATCGGAAAAGCTCAACCGCATGGCTGCCGATGCGCTCCTCCGCAACCACTGATCGCTGTGTGGCTCAGGAATCTCCGGATGACGAGCTGATCGCCCGGCTGCGGCGGGGTGACGAATCAGCATTGAACGCGCTCATCTGCCGCTATAAAAAGCGACTCTACCATTTTATCCGCCGCGCCATCCCGGATGACGAGGCGGCATATGATATCCTGCAGGAAACCTTTATCCGCCTTTACTACCGCGTGGATACTTATGATTCCCGTTATACTTTCTCTACCTGGCTGTACCAGATCGCCATCAATCTCTGCCGCGACTATGCCAGGAAACACAAGCAGCGGCTTGTTTCGCTTGATCAGCCGCCCGGAGCAGAAGATGGAACCTATCACGATATTCTGGCAGCCTCCGCCCCGAATGCCGAAGATAGTGCCGTAGCGCGTCAGGCACTGGTGCAGCTTTCCAGGGAAATCCAGAAGCTGCCGCACAAGCTGAAAACGGCACTCATTCTTTTTGCGGTGGAGGAAAACAGCCAGGAGCGTTGCGCAGAACTGCTCGGCGTTACTCCGAAAACCGTGGAAACCAGGGTATACCGTGCGCGTAAAATCCTGGAGGAGCACTTAAAGAAATTTTTCTGAGGGGTGGGCGGTGTTCCTGCGTATTACTGGCAGGATTATTTATAGGGAGAAGATGCCGATGCGAAGGTTGATTGCCATTATTCTGGGATACGTCCTCTTTGCCCCATCCGCATATGCGGAAACACTGGCACTGGATCAGGTGATCGAACGCGCACTGAAAGCAAGTCCCGTTGCCGCCCGCATAGAACGCGATTACCAGGAAAAACTTGCCGATAGCACTGCTGCCACGACCCTCGATAATCCTGAATTCCAACTCGATGCCGTGCGCATGGATAAAGGTAATGCGGGCACGGATATGGCACTGGAATTGATCCAGCCCCTGCGCCTCTCACAGCTTGACGGCACACGGCGCACCTACGCCGCCACCCTTGCGCAGGTCGCCGCTACGGAACAGAAATACCGCATCTTCATATCGGTCAACGACATCAGTGCGCTCTACATGAAACTATGGCTGTTACAGGAACGTAAAGGCCTCTATGAACGCTCAGCCAGGGATGCAGGCAATATTGCGGGCATCATCCATAAAGCGGCCAGCCAGGGGCAGACTGCGGTATCGGAAGCCACGCTCTTTTCTGCCGACAGCCTGCGGCTGGAAACCGAGATTGATACCATTGCCGCCGAAATCACCCGCACAAAGCTGGAACTTGCCGCCATCGCGGGCTTTTCGTTTTCCGGCATCCAGGCGGTGAAGCCGGAGTTTTCGGCACTTCCCAATGCCGACGCACTGGCACGGTTTGTGGAGAATCGGGCTACCCTGCGCTCGGTGGTGCGCGATAATCTGGCAGTAGCCAGGCAACGTGCAGCATTGGCGGAGGCAGACCGCTTTCCGGAATTCGGCCCGCGCTTCCTGTATAATCGTGCCAGCAATGGCAGCGAGCAGGGCATAGGGGTGGGCGTAGCCCTGCGCATCCCGTTGTGGGACAACAATCAGGCGGAACGTCAGCGCGCTCATGCCTCGGTTGCAGCAGCCCAGGCGGAAGCAGACAGTGCGGTTATCAGGAATTCCGATGAATCTATCCACGAGCTTCGGCAAAGCGCAGAGCAAATGCAGTCGCGCGCGGATAAATACTGGAAAAAAATTCTGCCGGAATACCGAAAGAGCTACGATCTAAGTCGCAAGATGCTCCATGCCGGGCAGATACAGGCACTTGATCTCTGGCAGGTGCGTGAGAAGCTCTACCAGGTGGAAGAGGCGGCACTGCAATCCGTGCTTGATGCCTATACCGCCCGCCTGGCACTGGAACTTGAGATCGGCGGCAAGCTGGAGGAAATACCATGAGAATCCTTGTATTTTTACTGGCACTTACCCTCAGCACCACCGCGTTCGCCCACGCAGGCCATGACCATGCACCGGGCGATGAAGCAAGCGGTGTGCCTTCCACCACCATCACGCTGGCCGATACCACCATCAGGAATCTCGACATTCAAACCGCGCCCGCAACCCTGGCTCCTCTCGGCAAGGCACTGGAGATGAACGCCACGGTGGAATATCTGCCGGAACACTATGCCAATATCACACCCAGAGCCAACGGCTCCATCACCCAATTAACGGCAAAACTTGGCGATCCGGTAAAAAAAGGTCAGGAGCTTTTCGCTTTCTCTCCCGTTTTTATCGGCAGTGTCCCGGTGACGCTAACCAGCCCCATTGATGGCTATGTGGTGAAGCAGTATGCTGTTATCGGCCAGTCTATCACGCCGGAAACGGTGGTGATGGAAATCGCCGATACCGGTCAGGTGCTGGCAAAAGGCATCACCTATTCCTCCGCCGATTTTGGGCAAATCAAGGTCGGGCAGAAGGTGAGGGTGCTAGCGGGCAGGAATACTCCGGCACTTCCGGGCATTGTGCAGCGGCTTGATGTTGGCTCCAGCAAGGAAACCCGTACCTTCGCCGTTTACGCCCTGGTGGATAACCCGGATCACGCGCTCTTTGCCAACACTGCTGTCACCCTCTCACTGGATGCGGGCGAAGGGCAGGAAGCACTCACCGTGCCCGTCAAAGCCGTTCTGGGCGAACTTGGGAACTATTTCCTGTTCGTGCGGGAAGGCAACAACTTTGAGCGTCGCGCGGTGGTGCTGGGACAGAAAACGCCGGAGCGCATAGAAATCATCGAGGGCGTATTGCCCGACGAGCAGGTGGTGACGGTCGGCAATTACCAGCTCCAGTATGCCAAAAGTCAGGCTCCCGCTAAGGCGGAGGGCAAACATCCATGATTAACGCCATCCTCCGCTTTGCGCTCCATAACCGGCTGATGGTGCTGGCAGCGGCTGTTGCGCTGCTGGGCTATGGCGGCTACGCGATGCTGCGCCTTCCTGTGGATGTATTCCCCGACCTGAACCGCCCCACCGTTACCATCTTCACCGAAGCCGAAGGCCTCGCTCCGGAGGAAGTGGAAACGCTGGTGACGCTGCCCATTGAAACTTCCGTCAACGGCGCGAACGGGGTGGAGCGTGTGCGCTCGGCATCGGGAATCGGGCTTTCCATCGTGTGGGTGGAATTTGGCTGGAACACAGATATTTATACCGCCCGCCAGATTATCACCGAGAAGCTCGGCCAGGTGGCGGAGCGTCTTCCTGCGGGTATCAAGCCTGTGATGGGTCCTATCTCCTCCATCATGGGCGAAATCATGCTGGTGGGCATGACCTCCGCGAATCCGCAGGTGGATGGGATGGAACTGCGCTCGCTGGCGGATTGGAACCTGCGGCAGCGGTTGCTGGGGATTCCCGGCATTTCGCAGATCACCGTCATCGGCGGCGACAGGAAACAATACCAGGTGCTGGTCGATCCGCAGGCATTGCAGACTTACGGCGTGACGCTGCATGATGTCGAGGAATCTGCCCGGAACAGTAACGTGAATTCCACCGGCGGCTTCCTGCTGAAGGATTATCAGGAAGGGCTGATCCGCAATCTGGCACGGGTGACGAGCGTGGACGATCTTGCAAAAACGGTACTGCCCGTGAAGAAGGATGGTCCCGCGCTAACGCTGGCGCAAGTGGCAGAAGTGCGCCTCGGCGGGGTGCTC
>JAHFPR010000062.1 GCA_023269645.1 Alphaproteobacteria bacterium
TAGCCTAACAATCTGGAAAGTGGAGCAAAAGCGCGCGCGGTGACCACGTCGCTTTTCCAGGGAGGAATCGCCTCCGCGCGGGCGGTGTGGATCGTGACATTGCCAAGCCCCATGATGGCAGCAGCTTCCTGAAGAAACGCGGTTTTCTTGGCCGTGCTCTCTATCAGCCGCACCTTCAGCATTCTCCCCTCCCCCTGTGCGAGCGCGGCCAGCACCAGCCCCGGAAAACCCGCGCCGGAGCCTAAATCCGTCAGTATCTTCGCCTGCGGGGGAATCAGTGGGAAAAGCTGCGCGGAATCCAGAAAATGCCGCTCCCACATGGCGGGAATCGTGCTTTTAGCGACAAGGTTCATCCGCGCGTTCCATTCCTGCAGAAGCGCGCCATATGCGGTCAGCCGCGCCAGCGTTTCGGGGGAAATGGGGAGCCAGTCGGGGGGGGTGAACATTAGTATTATTCCCTCCCTGCAAGGTTTGCTAATCTTGTAGAGGTGTTGGCGGCCTTCTGCATTTTTCGCACCTGAACCAGCACGGAGGTAAGTGCCGCCGGGGTGATGCCGGGGATGCGTCCGGCAGCCCCCAGCGTGGCGGGACGCTGCTGCGAGAGCTTCTGCCTCGCCTCGGTGGAGAGGCTTGAGATAGCATGATAATCCATCTCTTCCGGCAGAAGGAGGTGCTCATCCCGGCGGAACTGGTGAATATCCGCTTCCTGGCGTTTCAGATACCCGGCATAGCGCGCCTCGATTTCAAGCTGTCCCGCGACATCCGCGCGCAGCGATGCAAGCTCCGGCCAGTGCTCCGCCAGCCGCGCCATGCTCATTTCCGGCAGGGCGAGCAGTTCCATCCCGTTCCGGCGCACCCCATCCCGGTTGAGGGTGATGCCCTTTTCCGCTGCCTCGTTGGGGCTGAGGGAAAGGCCGTGCAGCATGGCCTTCGCCTGCTGTAAGGCCTCCAGTTTTTCGCGGAAAGCCTGCTGCCGCTTTCCGCCCGCAATGCCCGCTTCCATCGCCTTCGGGGTAAGCCGCAAATCCGCATTATCCGCCCGGAGGGAAAGGCGATATTCCGCGCGGGAGGTGAACATCCGGTAAGGCTCCCGTGTGCCGAGGGTGATGAGATCGTCAATCAATACCCCGATAAACGCCTCGGAGCGATCCAGCGTAAAGCTGCTCTGCCCCGTGGCTGCCAGCCCCGCATTCAGCCCGGCGATAATCCCTTGCGCTCCCGCCTCCTCATAGCCCGTAGTGCCGTTGATTTGCCCGGCGAGGTACAGCCCCCGCACCTGCCTGGTTTCCAGTGTATTCAGAAGCTCGCGCGGGTCAACATAATCATATTCGATGGCGTAGCCAGGGCGGAGCATCGCTGCATTTTCCAGCCCTTTGATGGTTTTAAGCAGGGCAAGCTGCACATCCTCCGGCAGCGAGGTAGAAATCCCATTGGGGTAAATCGTGTGGTCGTCCAGTCCCTCCGGCTCCAGGAAAATCTGGTGGCGTTCCTTGTCGGCGAAGCGGTGCACCTTATCTTCGATGGAGGGGCAATAGCGCGGCCCCACGCCCTCAATCTGCCCGGTGAACATCGGCGCGCGATGCTTGTTGGCACGGATAATCGCGTGGGTTTCCGGGGAAGTATACGTGATGTGACAAGGAATCTGGGGAACGCTTATGCGTTCGATAAGTGTCGAAAATGGCGTGGGAATTTCATCGCCCTTCTGCTGTTCGAGGATACCCCAGTTTATCGTGCGCCCATCCAGACGCGGCGGAGTTCCGGTCTTCAGCCGCCCCATTGCGAACCCTGCCCGGTGGAGTGTGTCCGAGAGGCCGATGGAAGGCACTTCCCCCATCATTGTTTTGCCCTCCGTGCTGTGCCCGGAGGTGGCTCTTCCCGCCGGGAATTGCTTTTCGCCGATATGGATCATCCCGCGCAGAAACGTGCCGGTGGTGAGGACGACGCTGGTGGCTGTGATATGCTCGCCAGTTGCGGTCGCCACGCCAATTACGTGGCCGTTTTCAATCAGAATATCCTCAATGGAAATTTCGCGGATGCTAAGGTTGGCATAATCCGAGAGAATGGACTGCATGGCCTGGCGGTAGAGCTTGCGGTCGGCCTGCGCGCGCGGCCCCCATACGGCGGGGCCTTTGCTGCGGTTGAGCATTTTGTAATGGATGCCCGCCCGATCCACGGCGCGACCCATCACGCCATCCAGCGCGTCAATTTCCCTGACCAGTGTGCCTTTGGCCACGCCGCCGAACGCCGGATTGCAGCTCATTTCCCCGATGGTGGAGAATTTCGAGGTGGCCAGCAAGGTGCGCGCACCCGTGCGGGCTGCGGCTGCGGCTGCTTCACATCCGGCATGGCCTCCGCCGATGATGATGGCATCGTAGGTGTCGGTTTTGAGGCCTGAGCTGTGAGTTTTGTGACCAGGCATAATAGTTAATTCAGTTAACGATTCTGTAATATGTTTCACGTGAAACAATAAGAATGTATCTTCTCAAGGCTCACTTCCCGATGCAGAAGCTGCTGAAAATGGTATCGAACAACTCCTCCACCCCGATGCGTCCCGCGATGGAGCCGAGCGACTGCGCGGCTGCCCGGAGGTCTTCGGCGCGGCATTCTATACTATCCGGGGCGTTCCCGCCAGCCAAAAAGTGCTCCAGCGCGGCATGGCCGGCGGAAAGCGCGGCGCGGTGACGCTCCCGCGTGAATGCAGGAGGTTCCGTCAGCCCCGCAAGGGACTGGACACGGGCGGCAAGTGCGTCTATCAAGGCATCCACCCCCTGCCCAGTTGTGATAGAGAGAAGCAGTACGTCGCCCCCGGTGGGCAAAGCAGGATACGTATCAATTTTGTTCACCACCACAAGGCTTGCGCCATCCACCAGCGCGAGCGTTTCCGGGTCGGCTTCCCGTCCGGCCTCGAACATACAGATTTTAATATCCGACATCTCCGCCCGCGCCCGTGTGCGCCGTATGCCCTCCGCTTCGATTGTGCCTCCCGCTTCACGCAAGCCCGCCGTATCGCAGAGCGTGACGGGAACGCCGCCAATGTCCAGATGCGCTTCAAGTGCGTCCCGTGTGGTTCCTGCCTCCGGGGAAACGATGGCCACCTCCCGCCGCGCCAGCGCATTGATGAGTGAGGATTTTCCGACATTCGGCGCGCCCACGATGGCGACATACACTCCCTCCCGGATGCGCCGCCCGCGCGTATCCGCGAGGTGCGCGGCGATAGCATCCCGAAGTTCGCCCGCGTTATGCTGAATCTGCTGTTCCAGTTCCGGGGGCAAATCCTCATCCGGAAAATCCACGTAGGCCTCCAGATAAGCCAGTGTCTTCACCAGTGCTGCGCGCCAGGATTCATAAAGCCGCGTGAGTTCCCCATCCATCTGGCGGAGTGCCTGTTTTCGCTGCGCTGACGTGGTGGCCTCAATGAGGTCGGCCAGCCCCTCGGCCTGCGCCAGATCCATTTTGCCGTTTTCAAAGGCGCGGCGGGAAAATTCTCCGGGTTCCGCCAGCCGCACACCCGCCATACCAGAAAGAATACGCGTCATTTCCTGCACCACCGCCGTACTCCCGTGGAGGTGCAGTTCAGCGACATTTTCCCCGGTGAAGCTGTGCGGCGCAGGGAACCAGAGCACAAGCGCGCGGTCAATCGTTTCGCCTGTGGAAGGATTGCGGAGGGTGCAGAGAGAGGCGTGGCGTGGTGCGGGAAGCGCGCCATCGTTCAGGGCACAAAGGGCATCCCCTGCCCGCACACCGGAAATGCGAATGACCACCACGCCAGCGCGCCCCACTCCCGATGCCTGTGCGAAGATGGTATCCATGAATCTTGAGTTTTGAGGCTTGAGTTATGTGAATCACAAGACTCACAGACTCAAGATTCACGACTCACTCCTTATTCCAGCCGGACTTTTACATAACTGCCCGGCGCGTCTTCCAGTGCCTTGAGTTTTCCAGTGCCGGGAATGCGCGCGGCGGCAGGGATGGTTGCGCCCGCATAGCCGCGCTCCACCGCCCAGCGATGCCAGTCTTCCCACCAGGAGCCGGGGTGATATTCCGCGCCCTTGAACCATTCTTCCGGCTGTTTGGGATAGGTTTTTGAGAGCCGCTCATCCACCCAGTGGCCGTATTTTCCGCCGGGAGGGTTCACCACCCCTGCCACGTGGCCGGAAGCACTGAGGACAAAGCGTTTTTCCCCCTGGAAAAGTTGCGTGGTCGTGTAGGTGCTGACCCACGGCGCGATGTGATCCTCCCGCGTGGAGAGGAAATAGGCAGGCGTTGCCACCCGGCGCACGTCAATCGGAACTCCGGAAAGCTGGATGCCGCCCGGCTTCATCAGCAGGTTATGGATGTACATTTTGCGGAGGTAGAAAAGATGCATCGCGGCGGGCAGGCAGGTTCCATCCGTGTTCCAGTAGAGCAGGTCGAACGGCATCGCCTCGCGCCCCATCAGGTAATTATTCACGACGAACGACCAGATCAGTTCGTTAGAGCGCAGCATATTGAAAATGAAGGCCATATCGCGCCCGTCCAGCACACCGGTTTCGGCCATTTGCTGCTCCAGCGCAACCACTTGTTCCTCCGTGATGAACACGCCGAGATCGCCCGGCTCCGAAAAGTCCACCAGCGTGGTGAGGAACGTCGCGGAAACGATGGGCTTTTCCTTTTTCAGCGCGTGGAGGTAGGCCAGTGTGCAGGAAAGCAGCGTACCGCCGAGGCAATAGCCGATGACGTTCAGCTTTTCTTCCCCGGTAGCCTGGGAAACGGCCTCCATTGCGGCGAGCGCGCCTTCCTTCATGTAATCCTCAAAATTGACGGTGCTCAGTTCCTGTCCCGGATTCACCCAGGAGGTGATAAACACCGTATGCCCCTGGTCGGTAAGGAATTTAACAAACGAGTTTTCAGGCTTGAGGTCGAGGATATAGTATTTATTGATCCACGGCGAAATCACCAGCAGCGGGGTTTTGTGCACCTGTTCCGTGGTGGGCGTATACTGGAGCAGCTCCAGCAGCCGGTTCCGGAAAATGACCTTGCCCTTGCTCAGCACGATGTTTTTGCCGAGGGCAAACGCGCGACGGTCGGTCATCGAAACCTGCATCTGGCGGCCATTATCGCGCAGGTCGCGCAGCATATTCTCCAGCCCCTTTACCAGATTATCTCCGCCGGTTTTCAGCGTTTCCTCAAGGGCTTGCGGGTTGGTAAGCAGGAAATTGGAGGGCGAAAGCGCATTCAAGAACTGCCGCGTGTAAAACTCTACCGTGCGCACTTTTTTCTTATCCAGCCCCGGCACACGGTGCTCAATATCCTCCAGCCAGGCACTCACCAGCAGGTAGGATTGCTTGAAAAAATCAAACAGCGGGAGATCTTCCCACGCGCCGTCGCGGAAGCGGCGATCTTTCGGCGCGGGCGGAAAGGCGGGCGGAATATCCTCCCCCATCATGCGTGCTACCGTATTCGCCCACAGGGTCAGCGATTCCTGATAGAGATCGTGCAGCGCAAGACACCACGCCTCCGGATGCTCCGCCCAGTGCCGGAGCATCTCCTGGAAGGCGGTTTTTGCCGTATCAATACTTGCTGCCACCACCGCGTTATCCCCCTGGGTGGGCGGGGTGCGCTGGAGGAATTCGGCCAGCACTTCCTGGCTGCGCTCGGCTATCTTCGCGGCGTTGAAGGAAAATTTCTCCAGTGCGTCCGTAAGGTCGGCGGGAGATTCTGTAACGGTTTCGGCTATGTGCATGATTTCTTCGCCAGCCCTGGATGTCTTCCCTCTTGCGCTAGAGTACTAGTACAAGTAACATCATAAAGCAAGAACCCATCCCGCCAGGACAAGGGCGGGGAAAGATTTGGCCGGATAGTCACAGGAGGAAAATGTTGCAGAAATCCATGTTTCTCCGCAAGGCGGGGGTGCTCGCCGCGCTTCCGGTGCTGGCATTCGGCCTCGCGGGGTGCAGCGTGTGGCACGGCTTCACCGGCTGGACAGACGGCCTCGGCAACCATCTGCCGGTCTATAATGAACAAACGCGCTGCCAGGGCGGGAATTTCTGTCTTGGCCGGGATAATAAGGGGCGGCAGCCTTCCGGAGATGTGCCCTCCCCCACGAATCCGCCGTCTTCCAATCCCCCGTCTTCCAATCCTCCGTCTTCCAATCCTCCGTCTTCCAATCTGATGGAGCGGCGCACCGCAAACCCTCCGATGATGTCTGTCGCACCGCCCACGCCGGGCGGTGAACAGCCCGGTGTGCCTGCCACATCGCCTGCGCCGCAGGCCATGCCTCCTGGAATGCCCCCCATGCCCTCACCGGAGGGTGCTGATGCACCGGATGCTCCCACACCGCTCCCCACGATGGGAAAAGACGGCCAGGTGCACTTCCCCCTGCCTGTATACAAGCAGGAGGGCAATCTTCCTCCGGGGCAGCAGATGAAGCCGTGGGAAGCCAATCCGGACTGGCAGAAGGATCTGCCGGAACAGCCCGTGCTGGATAGTGCCAAGGCGGCGGGGATATGGTAGGGTGCTTGACGGTGGGTGGGGTTTCGCGGTATGGTTGGAAGCAGCAGGAAAGGATAAGCAAATGCGGCATGGCCGAAAAATAGCGATGGTTCTCACGGTGGTGCTTCTTCCCGTGGCGTTAAACGGGTGCGAAAGCATCCGCAAAGCCTTCGGTTATGAAGTGCCTCCCCCCTCCATTGTGGAGGAGCATCTTGCTCCCTGCCAGCAGCCGCAACGCGGCGCGCCCCAGCGCAACTGCGCAGGTGTGATTACAGGGTATATTCCCGCGCCCGTGGAAAAAAAGCAGGAATTTATTACCCACTGAGGCATTTAAGCGGCGAGTAGATTATTTGCTACTAACCACGCAATTCCAGCCACCAAACCCCAGCCATGCCCCGCCAGTTTTACCGCATTGAGCGTTTGCCGCCCTACGTATTCGCCGAAGTCAACAAGGTGAAGGCCGAAGCGCGCAAGCGTGGCGAGGACATCATTGATTTCGGCATGGGCAATCCGGATGCGCCCACCCCGCCGCACATCGTGGAAAAACTCCGCGAAACCGCGCTGGACGGCACGGCGCACGGCTATTCCGTTTCGGCGGGGATCATCGGCCTGCGGCGCGCGCTGGCGGGCTATTACGAGCGACGGTTCAATGTGAGCCTCGATCCGGAAACGGAAGTGGCGGTGAGCCAGGGTTCCAAGGAAGGGCTGTTCCATCTGGCCGTGGCGATTTCCAAGCCGGGCGATGTCATCCTCACCTCCGACCCCAGCTATCCCATTCATCCCTATGGCTTTATCATCGCGGAGGCGAGCGTGCGCTTCATGCGGCGGGATTTCAACAGCGACGATGTGGCGGGGAATTTCCTCCGCCAGGTCAAATATGCGATTGAAACCACCAGCCCCAAACCACTGGCGGTGATCGTGAATTATCCCTGCAACCCCACGGCGGAAGTGGTGGATTTGGCCTTCTATGAGGAACTGATAAGCATCTGTAAGCATTACGATATTATCGCTATTTCCGACCTCGCCTATTGCGAGATTTATTTCGACGGCAACCCCCCGCCTTCCATCCTGCAAGTGAAGGGCGCGAAAGATGTGGCGGTGGAGTTCACCACGCTCAGCAAAACCTATTCGATGGCGGGCTGGCGCGTGGGTTTCTGCGCCGGGAATCCGGAGCTGATTTACGCGCTGAAGCGCATCAAGAGCTACCTCGATTACGGCAGCTTCACCCCGATACAAGTGGCTGCTACAGCGGCGCTCAATGGCCCGCAGGAATGCGTGGAAGAAGCGCGCAACCGCTACAAGGAACGCCGCGACGTGCTGGTGAAAGGCCTGCACAGCGCGGGCTGGATGGTGAAGAATCCGGCGGCCTCCATGTTCATCTGGGCGGAGTTGCCGGAGCGGTTTTCGCACCTCGGCTCGCTGGAATTCTCCAAAAAACTGATGCGCGAGGCGCAGGTGGCGGTTTCCCCCGGCGTAGGCTTCGGCCCCGGCGGCGACGGCCACGTGCGCATCGGGCTGGTGGAAAATGTGCACAGAACTCGGCAGGCCGTGCGGAATATAAAACGCTTCCTTCGGGAAGCCTCTTAAGATAATCTATAAAAAACAACTGATCGTTGGAGAACCGCATGAAAAAAAAGGTAACACCGTCCCAACCAGATTTTTCGCATCACAACTTTGACCGAAGCAGTTATGTAACACTTCGAACAACTGTGGGTCGTGATGCGGCAACAGGAAGATTTGTGGATCGGGGCGGTGAATCAGGGCAGTTTTGTGCAGTAAAAAACCCATCTTCCAGAAAAGAATAGCAAGCTATATGCCGAATATTGCCATTGTTTGGGATTTTGATGGCACACTCACGCCAGACGACTCCACAACCAAGGTAGTGGAGGCACTGGAGGGTAAGGGGAAGGGGTCTGAATTCTGGGGGTACATAAAATCTCTCCGGGGAGATACGCCACTACCCGAATGGGAGCATATTCTTGCTTCGGATGCGCCTATTTGGATGTACTCCCTTGCCCGGATTGCTTTTCGCAGGAAAGTGCCGTTGAACACAGAATTCTTCCGAGAATTTGTATTGCCAAATATTACACTATTTCCTAATGTTGTCCCTTTTCTGCGGACGATTAAAAATATGGAGAATCTTCCTGAGTTTAGGGAAATGAACCTTCATATTCATCACTTTATTGTTTCTGCCGGGTTGAAAGATCTTATCCAGCAGGTTTTTCCCGACGGGTTGATTACCTGGGTTTTTGGTTGCCGTTATACAGTAGTGGTGCAGGAGGGATTTGAAAATGATCCTGAGGAAAGTGTCCCTGTATTTTGTATGGACGAAACCATGAAAACCCGTGCATTGTTTGAAATATCCAAAGGATCGTTTAATGACCCTAAAAAGCACGTAAATCGAAGAGTGCCAGAACGCAACCTCTGGGCATCATTCAGAAACATTATTTATATCGGCGACAGTGATACAGATGTTCCGGCATTGGCACTTACCCGGGATCGCGGCGGTTTGGGGGTGGGGGTATTTAATCCTCTGAAAGCAGAAGATGAGAATACGCAAAAGAAACTCAAAAAACTCCGCATTAATAGGCGGGCGGATTTAATTACGCCTGCAAATTTTTCTGAAAAAGGTGAGTTATTCGACTACCTTAAAATGCGCTGCATCCAGATACGGCAACGATATGCTGCAGAAAAACACACTTAACATCGGAATCGCTGGCCTGGGCACGGTGGGTGCGGGGGTGGTGAAGCTGCTGGCCGAGAAGCGGGAATTGCTGGCGGCGCGGTGCGGAAAAAATCTGGTTGTCACCGCCGTTTCCTCGCGGGATCGGCGCAAGGATCGCGGTATTTCCCTGGACGGGATAATCTGGCATGAGGATGCGCGCGCGCTGGCCGCAGACCCCTCTATCAACCTGGTGGTTGAACTTATCGGCGGCGTGGATGGCGTGGCGCACGAACTTGTTCGTTCCGCATTAGAAATGAATAAGCACGTGGTGACGGCCAACAAGGCACTCATCGCCACGCACGGGCTGGAACTGGCGAAGCTCGCCGAGAAAAAAAACGTGGAGCTCGCCTTTGAAGCCTCAGTGGCCGGGGGAATCCCGATACTCAAGTGCCTGCGCGAGGGGCTGGCCGCCAACCGCTTCCGCCGCATCTCCGGCATCCTCATCGGCACGTGCAATTATAT
>JAHFPR010000063.1 GCA_023269645.1 Alphaproteobacteria bacterium
GGCCTTCTTCGCAACCGGCTTCGCCGCCGCTCCGCCATCCGCAAATGCATTCCCGGTAAACGCAACCGCGCCAACCAGAATCGTGCTCATCATCAATATCTTCTTCATGGTGTTTACCCTTTATAAGTTGTGTTTATCCATTGAGTGTTGCCAGCATCACTAAAAGCCAATCAAGCACGTAACAACCCATACCGAACCTTCCTGAATCCAGGGAAGGATAATTTTCGGGGAAGGGGGGTCGCAGATGTTCTTTGGGAAGATTCGTGGCAGTTTTGCAACAGGATGCTTTGCCGCCGCTGGAAAACACCACGGTAAAAACAGCCCGGCTCCTCTATTTTTTATAATTAATAAATATTTAACAAAAACTTTTGTGTATTGCCTCAAAATGTGCTATAATACCCGAACATCTGACGCTTCGGGGTGAGGCAGAAATGCCATAATCATCCCATGATCCCGATGGCCGGGGGTGGATAAGCGGATTGTGTGAACATTTCTGCTTCATTTTTGCATATGGAAAAGGTAAGGTAACAATGGCGCGTGGGGTTGCTTGTATGTGCCCATCTGCGGTACGGGGTAAAAAGCCTGCTGTGCGGCGGAAAATTGTGGAGGGAGGGATGTCGGGAGAGGGATGATAAAAAGCATTGCCAGATATTTTGCCAGACCTCTGGCAGTCGTTGCGGTGCTTGCCGCAGCGGGTATCGGCTATTCCGCGCTTGGGCAGCTTCCGCCGGGGGTTTCCGACCCCAATGCGCAGGATTGCAGCAAATTGCTTACCCAGGAGGCGATAGATGCCTGCAATACAAGGGGAGTCGGTGGCGGCAACGCGCTGACTGTAGGTGGACTCGGCTATTACTACAATATTCCCGACGGAAAGCATATTGATCCAAGTGACCCCAGCCCTACAGATAATAGTGGCAATCCTGTCGATACGCAGGTTGATTCCAGCAATAATGTCATCTGGGTGCAGGATTGCGGCCATTGCAGCATTAATATCGTAGAGCAGATGCTCGCGCAGGGGGGCAACACCACCGAAGTGCAGGATGCGTTACATCCGCTGGCCAGCGCGTCCAAGCAGGATCCGCCGCCGCCACAATGCGCGGATCCGGGGAAATGCCTTGTGCGCAATAGTGACGGCGGAACGAACGGCTGCTCGGATACGTGCGGGGGATGCGATGATGGTAAAGGCACCTTGCCGGAATGCTGGCAGTGGGACGAGCTTGCCGATGGCTGCACCATGAAGGATAATTGCAGATCTCCGAACGATCTTCCCGACCCTTACCCCGTGGTGGAAGCGCGGCAGCCCGATAGCTGGGTGTGGACAGGTGGATGCGGGGATGGATCTTTCGGCGGAATGGTGCACGATAGCTGGTACAGCGATCTTTATCCGTCCATCACGGGCTGCTATACCCCCGAAGAGCGGTTCAGCAAGGTGGTGGGTGTGCAGCCGCCGCTGAATATTATTCCCATTCGCGTTCCGGATGATGACAGGCTGAACCTTCATGAACGCTGCATTCCCGGCGATGCGGTGCTGGATACTGGCAGCGGGAGCAGTTCAGGCACGAGCGGCGGCAGTGGAAGTACGGCTATTGCAGTGTCGGATGATGAGTTCGGCACACAGGAGCCTGCCAGCACTATTCAGTGCCTGGCGAACGACTATATTGACGATTTCAGCAATTTCTGCCGCCAGTATACCATGCAGGAGGATCGTTACCTGAAAGATCAGTGGAAATGGTCTGCTGACACCAATTGCTGGGAAATGATTGAAAATATGCCGGCATTCAGCGCGCCGGTGGCGGGTGAGCATTATCTGCCGCTGGCACTTTACCTGAATGACGAAGCCTTTCCGGACGGGCAGGCCTATAATGCGCGCTACGGTAACATGGGGCAGCATGGTTACGGGCGTTACCGTATCTATGATCCGCACGCGAACCCGAAAGGTGTCTGGGATGCCAACCAGGCAAAATATGTTGAGGGTCCGCGCGCGCTCAACCCGGCGGATGTTTATAACTATGGCGATCCGCAATTCATTATCAATACCTGGAAAGATGAGAATTACGTAGGTCGCAAAACGAAACTGCAGGCCTGCCTCAAGCAGTATATCGAGGAATACGCGCATCTGGGCGATTGCGGTGCTATCGTGCTGCCGGGAGCCAAACCCTATATTTCGGATTCCTATTGCCAGTGGGTGGTGATGGCGCGGCAGGATCAGAACAAGACATTCCTGCAGACGCTCGGCGCGCTTCCGCCCATACAAAGCGCACTCAGCACGATATTGGGAACGGTGATGCAGAGCATTTCGACCGCCGTGGGTGGCGGCCCGGTGAGTCCGCCGCAATTCACCAGCAGCAGGCGCGGCTTGCGCAGTGAATATTTCGACTACCAGAATTTTGCTACGGCAGGCTGGATTCCCGCATCGCCTCCGATAGGCGGGCTTCCGCCGGAACAGAGCAGCGACATCTGCACCAAGGCGATCTCGGACGGACATCTTTCGCCCATCCGCAGCTCGCAGGTGTTTAATTCCCACAAATCCCTGGATTTTACACGCCGTGGCTGCCCGTCGGTGATCGGGCCGGATACCTGGCCTACTTTCTTCAATATGAATACCTGTGATTTTTCCCGTGGAACCCAGCAGTTTTCGGAGGGCTTCCGGTGTCTGGAGTTTGGTGCTCCGGATGCTAACGGCGATCGTGCCTGTATCCTGAAGGATCCGGACTCGCTGTTCTATTACCAGGCGTTTCCGCCCCAAGTTATCCCGCGTAACCCCCTGCTTACCTCCAGCCTTCACGGGGCAGGTACGCAGGCCTGGTGGCTTGGGGTGCGCAAGGGGCTTACCGGAACGATTGACGACATCACCAGCGGGAATGTCGGCGGGCTTGTGGATCTGGCGAAGGGGATAAAGCCGGTGGCGGCGAACACCTTGCCGCCGACCCCCTATGGCATCCCGATACAGCCGCCGCAGGATTGGGTGGATCCGCTGTGGGTGGCCAGCACCTGTACGCACCATGAGGAATTTGCCCCGCTGGATGTGCCACCCTTCGTGGATTATTGGAATGAAACCTCAGACTGGCTGCCGAATTTCCTGATTGACGCACGTAGCCTCATTCCGGGCATGGACGCGCTCATGCCCGCCGTTGCCGGGATGCAGACGTGCATCTATCCACGGCATAATGAGCCACAGGAAAAGGTGTGCTGTAAAGATGCGGGGGTTTTTGGCTGCGGGGATGATTCAGACTACACAGAAAATTCGTGTAGTGATTGTAATATCCTGCAGTCTTGTAACAAGCGTGTTGTAGATCATATGGTCGGCCAGGATTTCCGGGATGGCAATTGCCTCGACCCCTGGATGCCGCTGGATACGGTGATGGGCTTCCCCTTCTATGCGGGCGATGTGCCGGAGATGTTCCGTGCCTACCAGTGGCCGAACGCCATGCAGTTGGTGGGCGACTTGCTGACCATCGTGGTTTCCACCGCCAGCCAGAGCCTGGGCAGCTATGTTTCCGATCTCACCAATGCCGCGCCCGCCTGGGTCGGAACGGTGATCGGCTATACAAAAACAGCTATCAAAACGATGCAGACCGTGCAAAAGGCCGTGGATACAACGCAAACGGTCGTCAAGGTTGCCAGCCTGGCCAACACGGCACTGCCGATGCTGGGAGTGTATAAAAAGGATAGTTTTTTCGGAAAGACGATCACGTGGACGGGCGGGGTTGCGCAGGTGGGGATAAATGACTGGAATACGGTGGCGGGGCCGGTGGAAAAACTTGTGGCTGCCCTGCAGCCGGACGCACTGCTGAATGCCGCCGGGCTTGGGGGGTTGGATATTGGCTGCCTCGGCCAGGAATGGGAAAAAATGTACCCCGGCGAAGGGACGGGGGATACGCAACTCAACCAGTATCAGCAGGGCGCGCAGGATAACGCCTCGGCGGATGCGAATCAGACCCCCAGGTCGCCTTATCCGGACGGTAAGGGGAATAACAAGAAAATCCCGGCGAAATGCCTGAAGCATACCAACAAGGCAAATCTGCCGACTGTATATAGCTGGCATCCGAACATTATGCGTTTCCAGGATGCGCAGTGGTGCGAATTTGAAGTGCCCTACCTGCCGCACATCTATCATGCCGATTATCTGAACGTGGATATGGGAACCCTGGGAAAAGCCCTGGCGGATGAAGTAACGGCAATGGCGAGTCTGGCCAATTTGGGCGCAAATCCCAAATACCTTACGGCGGCTTACAGTGCCGCGCTTTCCAGCACCTCGCCGCAGATGTTGCCGGGTGCGCTCGATCTCGCCGAGGGCACGCCGGGCAATGTGGATTATGATCCAACTTCGGATGCCGCCAAGATATTCAGCAAATTGCGCGCTGTTTATGATGATGACGATGCGGATTATGGCCAGGATTCCGCCCATTACGATATGCGGAAGGAACCGGGGCTTCAGATGGTGGAGCGCATCCGCGACGGGGGCGGGGCATTCACCCAGCGCGCCGCGTGGGTGCACGATATGAACGGCTCCGGGCTTGCGCTGTGGCTGATCAACACTGCTCAGGGACGCTGCCAGAACTGGAAGGGTATCTACGGCAAGCAATATAACGAGCCGAAGGCTCTCTCCTGGCGGCTGCCACGCTTTGACTATGAATTCCTGAAGGCGTTTATCGAATGTACCGGGCCGGTATATTCCAACGGCCCGAATGTCTGCGGGGGAGGCATCAACTGGCTGCAGATCACACTGAACGCGATGCCGTGCTGGAATCTGCCGGATAAATGCCCCAGCAACACGGTCTGTTTCGGCGCGGTTTGCCCGCCCATACCCGGCAATGGCAGGCCGACCAACCTGGACGACAAAACGGAATATTCCGAACCCTGGAACCTGATGGGCGGCGGCAAGAAATTCGGCTTCTGGTGCAATTGCCCCAAGGATAACCTGCTCACCACCACCTGCAATGAATCCATGTGCACCTGCCGGGCGAACAATATAAATCTTGTCCCGTATCCGGCGATTCCGCTCTACACCGCTACCAGTCCGGATACAGGAAAGATAGCCCTGCTTAGCATTAATTTCTGCGATGGCTATGGCCCGTTTGCGCAATGGCTGCAATGCTATTACCAGGCGCGCGCCAAATCCTGTCCGGTGCTGACGCGCGAGGTGTCCAACGGTATCGTGGGCAGTATGCACCTGCAGACTAACCCCACGAATATGCGCACTGCCACGGGGGCGTTCCATGCGCTCAGCAAGCAGCCGGATGCTGCCGTCATGCCCGACCAGATATGCGAAGGCATTGAGCCAAAAGTGAGCTACGAGAACCTGCGCTGGAACGCTGAGGAGCCGAATATCCTTGCGCATCTGCCGATTATGGCGGAATTCGGGGCGCGCGACCAGACCCCATTCTATAATGAGGCACGCACGGTTGACCACGACATCGGCTTCCTGAAACACCGTGATTTCGTGTTCCAGTCCGCCGTGCACGATATTGAGGAACCGTACCTCGAAATCACCCTGCCGTGGCCGACTTCGATGAACACGCATTCTTCCTCTGTATCTTTGTTCTCGGATGTGGTATATAATGATGATGTGAAGGTAAACGATATGCAGACCTTCCAGAAAGCACATGATGCTGCCAACATGGCGTGGCTCGAAACTAGGTTATCCGACCTTGGCGGGGCGGACGATACTGGCCACGTTCATGCGGATTACCCGCGCGCCCAGGCTTCTGAGGCTATTCTCGGCCCGCGCGGATGCGACATCGGCGGATGGTATGAAATGATGCTGTATCAAGCGCGCTGCATCCGCTGGTTCAAGCTCAACTGCCTGTGCGATTATCGCAAAACCTTCATTGAAGGCTCTGCGGAAAGCTATGTGCTGATGCGCGGCGGCGCGTCGTTCAACACCAAGGCCGCTTCCGTCAGGAACACCATGCTCCAGATAACGCAGGGACGTATGCTGTGGCCGATGATGTGGCGCGGTTTTGCCGGCCCGGATTATGCGCCCCCGCCCGCCAAGATTGTGGATTACGATGTTGCAGGGTGCGCAGGTGATCCTGCGGCAGAAGAGGATGCCAATCCCGATGCGGTGCTTGATACGACAGAAGCAGATCCCAATCTCCGCAAGAAAATTGATAAGTGGGAGCTGAATTGCGCCGGGAAACTCTGGAAACAGCCCATCAAGGACGATGGCACAAGTGCCTACGCCGGATTGAGCCTGGCAAAGCCTGGTGATTTCATGCTCTATGACGAGGAAATCAAGGTGGGGCAGGGGCCGCAGGCCGGTGAAGATGCGCGCTACCCGCGCCATGTCGCCTATATTGATGAGGTGACGCTCGATAAATATGGAGAGCCGATCATCATCATGGTTTCCGAAATGAACTGGGGCAAGAATCAGGATTCCTGCGGGAATACCGACCGCTGGGGGCTTGTAACAACGCGGCGCATCTACCGTGATCAGCAGGATGTGGTCGAAGGGCAATTGTGCAGCAACCCGGATTATGCGGATTGCTATGAGCCGAACTGGTGGAACATCAAACTTTATCGGCCAACGCTGGATGTCTATAACCAGGATCGCCCCATCTGCTTCAGTGCCACAGACAGAGCAACACACACATATCTCGGTCAGTATATGGATGATGAGTATGCATTGCATATTCCGGAGAAATTCCTTCCGGACAGCCGCGGGATGGATGTGCAGGTTGGTTCGGACGGCAATGTCGTTGTTGATGACAGCGGCGATCCGCTGCCCGTGCCCGATGCCATCACTGAGGATATGGATGCGGACGCTATTGTGGCGACAGGCGCGTGGAAGAGAAATCACTACGGCTGGTATGACGCGAACGAAGTCGTGGCGTTCCTGAAACAGCGGCGCGGTTTCTGCGATCCTCCGCCAGTGATAGAACGCTGTTACAGCACGGAAGAAAATGGTGGTGATAATGCTGAACCGGATTGCCGGGAAGAGGGGACATTTGCTCCTGACTATACCATACCTGACAAGTTTCAATAATTAACCGGAGCCGAAAACGGTGGCGCGTAGTGTTAAACAGATGATGGCAGGGCTGGCGGTGCTGGCCTCCCTGCTGTTTTCCATTGCTCCGCCGTGTGAAGCAATCGCGCAGGTGCGCGGGGAAAATTCCCAGGCGCAAACGCAGCGTATGTCGGGTATGACTGAAGGCGGTGCGCCGGAATGCCAGAATCCTGCAGGCTGCCCTTCCGCAGATAATTCTCTTCCCTATCAGAGCACGGGCAATGCGGATACGGTGCTGCCGACACCGCCCGATCCCGGATTCGATTTCAGCGGGTTCTGCAGCTTGCTCGGTTCGTTCAACCAGGCCTGCATGATGGCACTGGATTGTATGCAGGGTAAGGCGTGTCCGATCAATGATTGCCAGGAGGCACTTTCGTCGGGCGGGAAAACCGGAAAATCCGGCGGTGATTACATGAAGCAATACGATAAAAAATGCCAGCATCAGCCCGGTACGCCGGATCCATGCCCGAATGGCGACCCTGACGTGTTATGCCAGAAAACGGTGTTCAACCAGAATCCGTGCCCCGGCGGTGTGCCGCCAAGCAATAACGACCCCAATGTTGTGATGATGTCGGCCTGCGTCGAGCTGTGTACGCTCGATCCCACGCACGGGCTGTGCGCCATGATGCAGTGTATCATGACCCCCGGCCCGAAATGCTGCGCTATCACGCCCGTGGCGGAATGCTGCGACCTGTTCGATCTGGCGGATGAAATTCTGGCGTGTATTGATCATCCTTCGCCAAAATGCTGTGAGATACTCAGCGATAAAACTGTGAATAAACTGGTGAGAATACCCGAAGAACTCGTGAATATGTGCACGGCGATCTGGGAATGCACTGCGGGGATGATGTATTACGACGACCACAGTGGAGAGTGGACTACGGCGGAAAGAGTGCAGTTCATATCCGGTGTGGATGGGAATGGTAGTCCTGTCACCACAAGCATACCTGTCAAGGATAGCGACGGGAAGGTTGTCCCCGGACAATCCATCAAGCTGCACGGATTGCAAAATTGCTGCCGTACCTATCCGGGTTTCCAGAAAACCTGCGAAGGCATCATGTGCCTTGTGGGTACAGATGGCTACCCTTCGGCGGAATGCTGCAAGAAATTCCCAAAAAATCCTCTCTGTCTTTTTATGCGGTGCTATGAAAAACCTGGCCCGCAATGTTGCCAGTTGATTGATTCTGTTGCCAACACTACGGATAAAGTAGGTGCGCCTATCCCGCCGGATCAGGTGCAGACCATGAAATCGGTGTGCAACACGTTCTTTGAGTGCTATGCGGCGATGGACGGCATTGTCAACGGCGGGGGTGATGCTGTAGGCCCATGCTATTATTATGATTCCAAGCATAACGGGTGCTACCATAAGGATGATCCGAAGCGTACTCCGTGCCAGTCATGCGGCCTTGCCACGCTGGATCTGGAAGACCCGAATTATGAGGAGAAAAAGGCGAAAGTTACCAGTTCCGACACAAACTGGTATGCGGATAGCTCCAGCGCGGCCAGGAGATTGCAGGGATGCTGCGGAAGTGTGGCCGGCACAGCGACCCAGGCTTCGGGCGGCAACCAGGATGTCATGAAATACGGCGATCTGGGATGCCAGCTGATGCGGTGTTTCACCAATCCCGGTATCCAGTGCTGCCCGGCACTTTCCGCCATACCCGGAATGTGGGACAAGATGAAGAAAATCGGGATAAACTGCCCGATGATCATGCAATGCTTTGTCAATCCCTTCCTCTCCGGTGATCCGAACAACCCGTTCACCACACCGGATTTGACCCAGCCGCAAACCATAAAAGACATGGCGTATAACTGCTGCGATTTGAGCAGCAAGCTGTTTGTGGCGTTTTCCGATATAAAGAAGGCTGATCTTCCCCCTGTGTGCAATGCTCTGGATTGCCTTTATCTCGTGCTGAGCGGGAACTTCAGCCTGAAAACCATGATGCCGTGCTGTAATGCCATTCCACCGACGCTTGCCAACGAACTCGGTGATCTGTGCCCCACGCTGGTGGCGTGCGCTCGCGCGCCGAACGTGGCGTGCTGCGATAGAATCAGGAGGCTTGCCTCGACCCCCCCTTACAGCGGCCTGATCTCCGGAGCCGGAGGCGATCCCCTGCTGCAGTTGAATGAGGCGATCCCAAGCTGTGCCAAGATTGCGGCCTGCATTAACAGTTCCCAGGCATTGGCTGACCAGTTGGGTGCCAGTAACGGAGATCTTGCCAGTTCAATGGATGCCATCATTGCGATGGATGACAGTTGTTGCAGCATCGCGGACAAGTTGATGCAGCAGAACCAGATCATGACAAGCCCGGATGGGTCACATCTCAGGATTAGCATTTGCGAACTTAAGCAATTGCTGCAGTGCATGATGCATCCTGGGATACAATGCTGCAGCATCTCGGTGCAGGTGCTGAAAAGGGCGGGGTATAATATTAGTATCGGGGCGGCAACGTCGGATGATCTGGTGACAGTATGCGAGGCACTGCTGCGCTGCCTGAAGAACCCCGGCCCGCAATGTTGCGCCTTATTCGGAGTTGCAGACCTTGTTGCGGATACTCCTGCGGCGGGTGTGGTGGGTGATGCCATTGCAAAACTCCGGTCAATCGGTACGACTACTTCTGCGCCCGGCGGGATGGCGA
>JAHFPR010000064.1 GCA_023269645.1 Alphaproteobacteria bacterium
CTGTGACCGAAAAGGATGGTAAACTGGTTGGTATACTTACCAACCGCGACGTGCGCTTCTGCACTAACCCGCGCGAGAAAATCAGTGCTCTGATGACGAAGGAACTGATCACTGTGCCGAAAAACGTGGGCATGGAAGAGGCCAAGCGTCTGCTGCACCAGCATCGCATCGAGAAACTGCTGGTGGTGGATAAAGCGCGGAACTGCATCGGCCTGATTACGGTGAAGGATATGGAGAAATCGCAGCAATTCCCCAACGCGGCCAAGGATGCCAAAGGCCGCCTGCGCGTGGCGGCGGCAATCGGTGCGGGGGAAGCGGGCGTGGAGCGCGCGCGGGCATTGATTGACGCGGAGGTGGACGTGCTGATCGTAGATACTGCGCACGGCCACGCGAAGGCGGTGCTGAAAACCGTTTCGGATGTGAAACGGATGGCGGGGAATATTGGGATTATCGGTGGAAATATAGCCACAAGCGAGGGGGCCAAGGCACTGATTGGCGCGGGGGCGGACGCGGTGAAAGTGGGCATCGGCCCCGGCTCCATCTGCACCACCCGCATCGTGGCGGGGGTGGGTGTGCCGCAGCTTTCGGCGGTGCTCGCCGCCGTGGAAGTGGCGCGCAAGGTGGGCGTGAAGGTGATCGCGGACGGTGGCATCAAATACTCCGGCGACATCGCCAAGGCGATGGCGGCAGGCGCGGATGCGGTGATGGTCGGCTCGCTGCTGGCGGGAACCAGGGAAAGCCCCGGTGAAGTGGTGCTCTATCAGGGGCGTTCGTACAAGACCTATCGCGGCATGGGCAGCGTGGGCGCGATGGCGCGTGGCTCGGCGGATCGCTATTTCCAGCAGGATGTGGTGGATCAGCTGAAACTCGTGCCCGAAGGGGTGGAAGGCCGCGTACCCTATAAGGGGCCGGTTTCGGATGTGGTGCACCAGCTCATCGGCGGGCTGAAGGCTGCGATGGGTTATACCGGAAACGGAACGATTAAGGCCATGCAGGAGAATTGCCGGTTCGTGCGCATCACCAACGCCGGTCTGCGCGAAAGCCACGTGCACGATGTGACGATCACCCAGGAAACGCCGAATTATAGGGCGGGTTAGATTCCTTCCTGTTTTCTCCCCTCCCGCTTGCGGGACGGGCAAGTAATCCGAGCCATGCCGTAGCGTTAGCGAAGGCAGTCTGGATTAGTGGGGAGGGTGTTTTTCCGCAAGCAAGGCACACCCCCTCCGCAAATCCGGCCAATACATTCGTAATTATCCCCTTGAAGCAAGTACCCCGTCATTCCCCGACTTTTTGCGTAAGCAAAAAGTATAGGGGAATCCAGGCCTGCTGCAAGAATAGATCGCCCTATAATTGCTTCGCAATTCGGGCGATGACGGCCTTACTTGCTTCAAAGGGATAGTTGCCAATACATTGGCTCGGATTTACTACGACCTCGCGGGATTACTGATACACGCACTTATGCTTCACGCACACCGGATCGCCCTTCGGCTCGGCGCAGCCTTTATCGCAGCTTCCGCAGATGCGGTCGTAGGTTTCCTTCAGTGCGGTGATGCGGGTGATCGGCTCGTTGATGTTCATCAGCGGGTTGCAGGGCAGCGGGCAGCCGAGTGGAACGGCGATGCACTCGCTGTCGTCCCGGCAGTAATTCCCGTGATCCATCTCTGTTTTAAGGCTCTGGATAACGATACCGCACTGCTCCTTCCCCGGCGATTTGATGATGATGTTGCTTTCCGCAGATGCGGGCGCGGCGATGAGTAGTATCGCAAGGGTGATTATCCAGATTTTCCGCATGGCGCGATGATCTCCGAAAGTGCTCCCGGTATTTTTATAGGCTTGAACTCCCGGCTGACGCAAGCGATTTTTACCCGCAGAGCGGCGAGCACTATTCCCCCTCTCTCAAGGGGGGAGGGTTCCGCAGGATACGAATCGTTGGCGCGGTGAATGGCTCCGGGGTGAGGGCGGCGAATCACTTGCGCCATCTCGAAACTCGCGCGGGCATGGGAGGCGACGGCGGTTTCCACCACCAGCATATCATCCAGCCGCGCGGGAGCCTTCAAATCCAGCGTGGCGTGGCGCACCACGAAAAAGCACTCCAGCGCGGATTGATTCACCCCGGCCTCGCGCAGAAACTCCGTCCGTGCCCGCTCGGCGAATTTCAGGTAATTGGCATAATACACCACCCCGCCTGCATCGGTATCCTCGTAGTACACGCGCAGGGGGAAGAGGTGGGGTGTCATAGTGTATCCTTATGCTTTGCTCCCCCCTCGCGGAGGAGAGCGGCGGTTTTACCTGAAACCGCGTGAGGGGTTACTGCCGCAGGCCAGTGTCACGGCCATTCTACATCTTCGCCGCACGTTTCTGATGCCTGCGTTTTTTGAGGATGGCGTTTTTTGAGGATGGCGAAGTCGTTTTCTATGGGGTTGAAGTCTGGAGAATACCTGGGGAGATAGAGCCGGCTGTTTACGTCATTCTTTCCCGCGAAGGCGGGAATGACGGTATTCCTTACTTTGTGTAAACACTTCAAGCAAAAACGCCTTACGCCGAAGCACTGGCCTTTTTGGCCTGGGATTTGCCGGCTCTTTTGCCTTCCTGCTCTTTCTGCTTTTCGATTTTATCCACCACCGCGAAAAGATCCGTCTGTGTGCACAGGCCGAGCAGCACGGGGTCGCGCGGGCGGATGTTGCTCATGTTCCAGTGCTCGCGGCTGCGGATGGCGGAAATCGTGCTTTTCGTCGTGCCGATGAGCTTGGCAACCTGCATATCCGAAATATCCGGATGGTGCTTGATGAGCCATGCCACCGCATCCGGCTTGTCGCCACGGCGCGCAACGGGGGTATAGCGGTTTTTCACCTTTTTCTGGGTTTTCACGTAGGTGTTGAAGGAGGAATCCATCTGCAGATGGTGCTCCGGATCGGCCTCGCCCGCCGCAATCTGCTCCTTCGAGAGAATGCCGCGCGCGATAGGATCCTGACCCAGAATGCCACTGGCAACATCGCCGTCGGCAATGCCTTGCACTTCCAGCTTGTGCATCCCGCAGAACGCAGCGATCTGCTCGAAGCTGAGCTTGGTGTTCTCGACCAGCCATACGGCGGTGGCTTTAGGCATCAGGGGCAGGCTCATGGCTTGAAATCTCCGTTACGCTAACTTGAGAATGCTTGGGGGAGCGCGCTTTATAACGGGAGATACGCCGCGTGTCAAGGGGCTTAAGTCCAGGGCTGCTCCATTCTGTTTTCCCCTCTCCCGCACACGGGAGAGGGGAAATAGCGAGAATTGAACAGACGGGGCTACGTTCCGCCGCGATCCGGATGCCGGGAATCATTCGGCGCGCCGAGGAGCTGGTAGCGCGGCGAGGTGGTCTCCCCGCCCCGGTGGCGTTCCTCGCCCGGTTCCAGCCCGGATTCCTGCCCCCGCTTCGTGGCGACAGAGTGCTTCTGGGCGAATTTATGCAGTTTCTCAATAGAATAGAACCCCTGGAACGTGCCCGGATGCGCCCCCTGGCTCTTCGGAGGCCATTCGATAGGCTGGGTGATGGTGGCGGCTCCGTGCTGGCCGTTCGGATTATAGGCAATAATGATGTGCCTGGTCTTTGCCTGATGCACATTCTGCTCGCCATCCGAGGTAATAACCTCTTTGGATTCTTTCTTTGTGCCCACGGATTTCACCATCGCCCAATGGCCGCTCCATTTCAGGACATCGCCTTTCTCTGGCAAGACATGAGGATTCGCAGGCACAAACGCGCCAGATGCATCCAGCCATTGCTTCATGCCGCTTCCTCCGTGGATGGGGGTCAGCCCCGATGCTTCAAGCAGCTTCGCATCAAACGCATCGCAATAATTCGCGCCGGGGCGGCCTGAAAAAGCACTGGCGTGCGCGGCATCCCCCACGCCCTGCTTGCCTGCCCGGTCTATCCTGGTGCGCACTTCTTCCAGCGTGGCGGGCGGGTTGAAGAGCAGTTCCGGCTTCTCATACTCCGCGCGTGATTTCGTCCCGTAGCGGATTTCGCTCGCAGGAAGTTCGGCAGGCTCATGGTGAGGCCGACCGAGATTCGGCGGCACTATGCGGGCATTCTGATCCGCCCCCGCGTGGAACGGCGAAGGGTAGGAATATTTCGCAGCGCGCTTCTTTTCCGCTTCGTCATTTGGCTCCGGCTCATCATCTTTGGTGAAGTAATCTTTTACCCCCGTGCGCTTGCGCACCTTGCGGAGTTCCGTCCGCTCCACTACATCGGCGCGGTCTTCTGCTGTGACAAGTTTCTGCGCCGCGTCCGCCAGCTTTTTTGCCTTATCCATCTCCAGCCGGGAAACATTCTGCAGCGAAGCTGCCAGCTTTGCAATGGCCGCATCGGAGAAGCGGTCATGCTCCTGATGCGCGGCTTCCTGCGCCAGTTTTCCACGGTTTTCCAGCGATTCCCGCCATGTACCGAGTTTTTTTGCCTGCGCGCGCAGGTCTTCTATTTCCTGGGTGAACCCGGCTTTGTTATCGAGTTCGGGTGCTTTGCTTTTTTCCGCATCGTCAACACCTGGCCGCTTGTAGGTGTATTCCCCGCCCTTGATATGCGCGCGAACATCAAAATGTTCGCTTTCCTTCCAGAACGCCCCCACCTCCTGCGCGAGCTTCGCGCCCTCTTTCTTCAGCGCGCCGCCTGCATGGTTTTTCTGTGCGGTTTCAAGTTTTGTGGCAAGATTTTCCGCTGCGGCTTCCAGCTTCCCGGCGTCCTCAATCACATCCTTGTGCGGCATCCCGCCCGTGAGGGTATCCCGTATTTCTTCGAGGTTGCTCAGCATCCTCGCTGTCAGTGCCCGCTGGTCTTCGAGAAGCTCCCCAAGCTCCGCAGCTCCCCCTTGTTTCTCCAGTGCCTGCACCTGTTCGCCCAGGGATTTGTGCGCGCTTTCCAGCGTACTGACCGCATGGCCGAGCCGCGCGTCGGCGATTTCAACATGGTAGCCGGCTTTGGGGGCAAGTGCGCTATCGGCATCCACCAATTGCGCATGGAGCGTGTGCAGCATATCGTTGAAGGCTTTGTGGATTGCCTGCTCGCCGGGGTCGGTGGTTTCCTGGAGGGTTTCCTCCAGATCTTTCTGCAGCTTCCCGATGGCTGCGCTGCGCCCGCGCACCTGCCTGTCCACATCGTTGAACAGGGCGGCAGTGCCACGATCCGGCGCAGTGTGGCTTGCGCCAAGTGCCACGGTTTTTTCCATGACCTTCAGCAGCGTTTCAATGCGGGTGTTCTGATCCTTTATCCGCTCTGCGTAGGCATCCGGATCCACTTCCTCCACTTCCTCGCTGCTGTGGAGGATGTCGTGCACAAGCTCGCGGAAAAGTATCAGCACCTCGCCCATAAGGTTGGGCGTGTGGGCGGCGTAGCCAAATTCCTCCGGGGTGAATTCCTGCGTCATGCCATCCACCAGCGGCTTGAAAACGGGATTGCGGTTGAAATCCTTTGCCCGCTGCAGGGATTTCGCTTCGTTCTCCAGCTCCTCAAACAATACAGGCAGGTTATGGGGGTCAGACGTTTCGCCCAACTCCAGAATTTTATCAATCAACGCTTTCCGCTCATTATAGACGGGGAGCCATTCCTTCATCGCCTCCACCACTTCGCCCTTGGCGGCGAGCCGGGCTTCGTCCGCTACTTTCTTGTCGGCGAGTGCCTTGGCGTAGGCTTCCTCGATGGGCATATCGGCCAGCGGATCTTTCTGATGCGCCCGCGCTTTCGCCAGTTCCGCAGCATTATCCTCCACCCTGTGCTGCAGGTAGCGCGGCCCCCCCACACCCACGGCACTCGCAAGCAATGCACCCGCGCCGAGGAGGGTGTTCCGGACGGTATGCGACTCTGAATCTTTGCCGGTGCGGTCTTTCTTTGCCATCTGCCGTGAACCGAAAATGCGGTTATTGCCTGTTTCCGGGCGCATTTCGCCCTTAATTCCAAGTGTACCACAGAAAGATTAACAAAGCATTAACGCGCGGGAAAATTCTTGTGCAGGCCTGGATAAGTGCACCATTCCGGGCTTGCCCTGGCCATGCAACCCCGCTAGAATCCGCAGATTCCCAACCAAACGATGCGCGCCGCGCCATGCCGTTTCCTTCGCCTCATGCCATGTTTTTCACGGTGCTTGCATGGTGCAGGGGCGGGTATCGGGTGCGCCATGTCGCCGCATTGTTGTTCGTAGCGGTGGTGGGATGCGTGGGGGTGACGTACTGGCAGATTTTCCACAGCTCCAGCCCCTTCGGCCCCGATCCGCGCAAGGTACTGCCGCTGGTGCTGGCCCTGCTGGTGCTGCTGCTTTCGCTGGCGGGGCTGGTGACGTGGCAGGCGATGCGTCTGTGGATCGCGCGGCGGCGCGGCAGCCTCGGATCGCGTATGCAGGTGCGCGTCATCCTGATGTTCAGCCTGGTTTCGATGGTTCCCACCGTGCTGGTGGCGGGGTTCTCCATCATGTTTTTCAACCAGGGCATCCAGGCATGGTTCGATCAGCGCGTGAGCACCGCACTGGAGGAATCGGTGGCGGTGGCGCAGGGTTATTTCGCAGAACACCGCAAGAATATCGAGGCGGATGCATTTGCGGTGGCGGGCGAAGTCAACCGCTATTCCGATTCCCTCCGCAAGAACCCCAGGGATTTCCCCCGCCTGCTGCAAACGCTCGCCGCCATCCGCCAGCTCACTGAGGCGCGGTTGATCCGAAGCCCCACACCGAAGAAGGAGATAAAAATCCCCCTCAAGGAAGAAACCATCGTCATTGATGCCGCCACCATGAAACGGGCACTGAACGGCGAGGCAACGGTGCTCACCAGCGCGCGGGATGACCGTGTGCGCGCGCTGGTGTGGCTCTCGGCCTTCCCCCCGGATAACAAGGGCGAGCACCTGTTCCTGCTGGTGGGCAGGCCGGTGGATCCCGCTGTGCTCCAGCATATGCAGCAGACCAAAGGTTCGGTGGATGAATATGATCGGCTGAAAACCAATATCGGCGCGCTCCAGATACAATTCTCCTTCGTGTTTCTGGCGGTGGCGTTCCTGCTGCTGTTCGCCTCGCTGTGGGCGGGGATGATTTTCTCCGGCGATCTCGTGAAGCCCATCACCACGCTGGTTGCGGCCACCGAGCGCATCAAGGCGGGCGATCTGGAGGCGACCGTGGAGGAGGGCGCGCGCGGCGACGAAATGGGCACACTCAACCGCGCCTTCAACCGCATGACCGAGCAGCTCCGCCGCCACCATTCGGAACTCACTTCCATCGCCCGCCAGAGCGACGAGCGCAGGCGCATCATCGAAGCCGTGCTCGCCGGGGTTTCCGCCGGGGTCATCGCGCTGGATAACGCCCGCACCGTCACGCTGCACAACCGCTCCGCCCAGACACTGCTTTCTGCCGGGGAGGCATCGTTCTCCGGGAGCAAAATCACCGACATATTCCCGGAAGTGGAGCCGTTGCTGGAGAAGCTGGAAGCGGGGAAGGAACAGGTGCTGCAGCAGGAGATTTCCATCACGCGGGCGGCGCATCCCTCCACCCTGCTCGTGCGCGTGGTGAAAGAGGAGGACGCGCGCATCCTCCAGGGTTATGTGGTGACGTTCGACGACATCACCGATTTGCTCTCCGCCCAGCGTCAGGCGGCGTGGGCGGATGTGGCGCGCCGCATCGCGCATGAAATCAAGAACCCGCTCACTCCCATCCATCTGGCGGTGGACAGGCTCCAGCGCAAATACGCGAAGCAGATTACGGAGGATGCGGAAACCTACCACAAATATCTGGACACTATCACCCGGCATATTGGCACGATCGGGCATATCGTGGAGGAATTCGTGCAGTTCGCCCGGATGCCCGCGCCGATGCTGCTGCGGGAGGATATGGCCGCCCTCGCGCGCGATGCCGTGTTCTCGGAGCAGATGGCGGGCGCGGCGGGTGGCGTTGCCTATGCGCTTGCCGTGCCGGAGGAAGCTGTTTACGTGCGCGCGGATAAGGGGCAGCTTGGCCAGGTGCTCACCAACCTGCTGAAAAACGCGCGCGAAGCACTGGAAGGCCGGGAAGGCGGGCAGATCAACGTGAGGGTGGAGGCAGAGGAGGGCATCGCGCGGGTGATTGTGGAGGATAACGGCCCCGGCTTTCCGGAGGAACTGATTGACCGCATCACGGAACCCTACGTCACCACCCGCGAGAAAGGCACGGGGCTGGGGCTGGCCATCGTGAAAAAAGTGGTGAGCGACCACGGCGGTACATTGCTGGTGGCCAATCGTGCGGACGGGGTGAAAGGGGCACGGGTGGCGATGAGTTTTCCGTTGAGTGATCAGAGTTGAGAGTGTAGAGTTGAGCGAAAAGAAAATGCTGCAGTATTTTCTGGCTGATCCTCGCCTTAATTACTCAACTCTCAACTCTCACCACTAAACTCTTCATTTTCCTGTTGCAATCGCCGTGCTTTGTTGCAAGAATACCACATTCACGAATAGTAACCTACAACATATAGTGATGCATGGCACTGGATATACTAATCGTTGACGATGAAAAGGATATTTGCGGGCTGATCGCGGAGATCCTCGCCGATGAGGGCTACAGCCCCCGCGCCGCCCGCAACAGTGATGACGCTTTTGCCGCCATCACCGCCGGCATCCCCTCCGCCATCGTGCTCGACATCTGGCTGAAGGACAGCCAGCTCGACGGCCTCGGCATTCTGGAAACGGTCAAGCGCAAATATCCGGAAACACCGGTCATCATGATCAGCGGCCACGGCAACATCGAAACCGCCATCACGTCCTTGCGCCTCGGCGCATATGATTACATCGAAAAGCCCTTCAAGCCGGATCGCCTGGTGCACACGCTGGCGCGCGCTATTGAAGCGGCGCGGCTGCAATCCGAAAATTCCGAGCTGAAACTGCGCAGCGGCACGTTCAACGTGCTGCTCGGCAATTCCCCGGCGATCGCCCAGTTGCGTCAGGCCATCGAGCGCGTGGCACCCACCGGCAGCCGCGTGTTCATCACCGGGCAGGCAGGCTCCGGCAAGGATGTTATCGCGCGCACCATCCATGAGAAATCCAAGCGGAAGGACGGCCCATTCATCACGCTGAACGCCGCCAGCCTCGCCTCCGACATGGTGGATTACGAACTGTTCGGCACGGAAGACAGCGACGACATCAACGCCCCGCCGCGCAAGGTGGGCGTGTGCGAGGCGGCCAGCGGCGGTACGCTGTTCATTGACGAAATCACCGATCTGCCGCTCCCTACGCAGGGGAAATTCGTGCGCTTTCTGCAGGATGGCACGTTCGAGCACGTGGGCGGAACGCGACGCCTCCCCGCCGATGTGCGCGTGATCGCCGCCACCCAGAAAAACGTGCAGGAGGAAATCAAGGCAGGCCGCCTGCGCGAGGATCTCTATTATCGGCTGAACGTCGTGCCGCTGGTTGCCCCGCCGCTGAAAGACCGCCGCGAGGACATTCCACTGCTTACCGATTATGCACTCGCCCAGGCCGCCGAACTCTCGAAACTCTCCCGGCGAAGGCTCTCCGAGGATGCCATCGCCGCGCTACAGGCTTACGGTTGGCCGGGCAACGTGCGCCAGCTGCGGAACGTGATGGAATGGCTGCTCATCATGTGCCCCGGAAATTCGGAGGAGCCTATTGGTTCCGACAAACTCCCGCGCGAGATTTTTTCCTCCTCCCCGGCGGCG
>JAHFPR010000232.1 GCA_023269645.1 Alphaproteobacteria bacterium
CTCCCTTTGGGATGATGACGGATGTCCTTGGGGTCGGTCGCCGCCATTTCAAGCCGACGTGAGGCACTTTTCACTGCTGCGCCGAAATCCACAGGTTTTATATCTTTTGGCTTGTAGCCGGGCGTGTTGGCGTTGGCGATATTCTGCGCAAGCACCGCCTGCCGTTCGCTCAGGAACTGCATTTTCTGCTTCAGCCCGGCGAGCACGGCAATGTTATCAAGATCGGCCATAACTTTTCCCCGTGTGCATATTATACCGGATTCGGAATAAATTGTCACGGGGGAATCCGCAGACTTTATTGGACGTAATAAATCTTAAGATTGGAGGCCCGGGAGGGAATCGAACCCCCGTACGAGGATTTGCAATCCTCTGCATAACCACTCTACCACCGGGCCTTGAGGCAGGTTACAGGAACAGGTTTTAGGTTTCAGCAAGGTAAAAAGCAAGCTAAAACCTGAAACTTGTTCCTTGCACCTGTTTACTCCATATGGTGGCCGCCATTGACGGAGAGCGTTTCGCCGGTCAGGAACCCGGCTTCGTCGGCGGCGAGGAACAGTACGCAGCGTGCGACTTCCTCTGGATTGCCCATGCGCCCCACCGGAATCTGGTCAATAATCTGCTTCATCACGGCTTCCGGCACGTGGCTCGTCATATCCGTGTGCACGTAGCCGGGCGCAACGGTGTTCACCGTGATGCCCTTCCTTGCGGATTCCCGCGCGAGAGCCTTGGTGAAACCGAGAATACCCGCCTTGGCTGCGGAATAATTGGTCTGCCCCATCTGCCCCGCCTGGGCGTTGATGGAGGAGATGTTGATGATGCGCCCGAAGCCCCGGCTGCGCATCCCATCAATCACCGCGTGGCACATATTGAAGCAGCTTGAGAGGTTGGTGCTGATGACGGCGTTCCAGTCCTCCGGGTTCATTTTATGCATCATGCCGTCGCGCGTGATGCCGGCGTTGTTCACCAGGATTTCCACCGCGCCCATCTCTTTTTCAAGCTGTGCGATGCCATTTTTGCAGGATTCAAAGTTGGAAACATCCCACGAATACACGGCGATGCCCGTTTCCGCCTGAAATTTCTTCGCGGCCTCGTGGTTCGTGGCATAATTCGCGGCCACCTTATACCCCCCCGCCTTCAGCGCGATGCAGGTGGCGTGGCCGATGCCCCGCGTTCCGCCGGTGACGAGTGCTACTTTATTGGGCATTGGTTTCTCTCCTTTATGTTTGTTAAGGGTTGTCATTCCCGCGAAAGCGGGAATCCAGCAGCCGCGTGTCCACGCGGCTAGAAGCTCATTTATTGCTTCCCAGTCTTATAGCTAGTTTATCTAACGTACTAGCAGCATCGCTAGCTAATTCATCTAATGCGTTCTCAAACATGATGTATGATTCATGGTTTATGTTAAAAGCCTTTTTACCTTTATGTGGCGGCTGTAGATGAACATAAATCGCCTTTTCTATGAGGTCAGGAAATTCTTTCATCTTCCTAAGTAGCGTGTATACAGCATCATAAATTTCCGTTCCTCGCACTCGTTCAATTTCTGAAGTTATTCTTTGTATTGAACTTTCTATGCTGAAATCAGGGAAGAAGAAGTTATAATTCTCGCTTCCATCCGTAGGAGAGCTTAGGGGTGCTTTTTGAGTTTTTTAAATTTGTTAGCTTTTCCTTACAGATAAGCAGCTCCTCGTGAAGATAACAAGTTGCTACTTGCCTGTTTTTCTTTTCCTTAAAAAAACCAAGCATCCAATCAAGTAGTTTAAAAATAAACTTGGGTGCAAAGGTAAAATCAATCATGGTTTTGTTATTCTTCTCTTTTGTGCCGCAGACGCGACACGCTGGATTCCCGCTTTCGCGGGAATGACGGTTACCTTTCAACGGCTAAAGCGACACCCATGCCGCCGCCGACGCACAGCGTCGCCAGCCCTTTTTTCGCGTTGCGCTTTTTCATTTCGTGCAGCAGCGTCACCAGCACACGGCAGCCGGAAGCACCGATGGGATGACCTAACGCAATTGCACCGCCGTTGACATTGACCTTGGTCAAGTCCCAGCCAAGTTCTTTATTCACCGCGATAGCCTGCGCGGCGAAGGCTTCATTCGCTTCGATGAGATCGAGGTCGGCGATTTTCCAGCCCGCTTTCGCCAGGGCTTTCTGCGTCGCCGGAATCGGCCCTGTGCCCATGATGTCCGGAGCCACGCCCGCGTGTGCCCAGGAAGCGATGCGCGCCAGCGGTGTCAGCCCGCGCTTTTTCGCTTCGGCCTCCGTCATCAGCAGCACCGCCGCCGCACCGTCGTTGATGCCGGACGCATTGCCCGCCGTCACTGTGCCTTCCTTGTCGAAAGCGGGACGCAGCTTGGCAAGCGATTCCGCCGTGGTTCCATGACGGGGGAATTCATCCGCGCCCACCACGATGTCACCCTTTTTATCCTTCACCGTCACGGGGACAATCTCCTCCTTGAAGCGTCCTGATTTCTGCGCGACTTCCGCTTTCTGCTGGGAGGAGGCCGCGAACGCATCCTGATCCTGCCGCGAAATACCATATTTCTTCGCCACGTTTTCGGCGGTGATGCCCATATGGTAATTGTTGAAAATATCCCACAGCCCGTCGTTAATCATGGTGTCCGTAAGCGCGCCGTTGCCCATTTTCAGGCCGCCGCGCAGATACGCCGAATGCTGCGACTGGCTCATGCTTTCCTGCCCGCCCGCGATGACGATGCCGCTATCCCCCGCGAGGATCGCCTGATAGCCGAGGGCAACCGCCCGCAAGCCCGAACCGCACACCTGATTCAGTCCCCAGCCGGGAACGCCCGAAGGAAGCCCGGCGGCGAGCACCGTCTGACGCGCCGGGTTCTGCCCCTGACCGGCGGTAAGCACCTGGCCTAAAATAACTTCCGAAACCTCCTCGCCTTTCACGCCGGTGCGCGCCAGCAGCTCCCGCAGCACGATTTCACCCAGCTTATGTGCGGGAAAACCCGACAGGCCGCCCATGAAATTTCCAACCGGTGTGCGA
>JAHFPR010000065.1:0-989 GCA_023269645.1 Alphaproteobacteria bacterium
ATTTCAGCGGCGGATGTATTCCCCGCCGATCCGCAGCAGCAGATGGAACAGGCCTTCAAGTGCGGCGGTGTGGAGGGGTTGAATTCCCACATCTCCCAGCTTTACGGGCGGCAGGAAATCCATTACGCCGCCGTGCATGGTGAGATGATACGGCTCAAGCAGTTGTTGCTGGAGGGGGCGGCAGTCAACGTGCAGGATAACATGGGGCGCACCCCGCTCGCGCTGGCTGCCAATAACGGCAGGCTGGATGTGGTCAAGGCACTGCTGGAGGCGGGAGCGGATCCCGGCATCAAGGATGGCGCGGGGCAAACACCCTACGATCTCGCCGTCATACAGCAATGGTGGGAAGTGGCGGAGTTCCTGAAGCCATATCAGAAAGATAAAGACGCGAGATGAATTTGCAGAAGGGATAGGAATGACCTCCGACCAAATCGCCGATGGGCAGCGCATGACGCGGGAGGAGAGGGTTTGAATGTCAACAGAACCTAGCTAGCTGATTCCGCGCGGGCGATTCCAGGTAGTATTGATACGGTTCCGCCATTCTTCCCCAAGATCGGAATCAGCGGGCGTTTCGGGTGCTTGAGGTGTCTGAATTTTATCCAGGATTTTTTCTTTTTCCTCATGGGGTAAATCCTTGCTACCCCTGCCGGGATCCGGCGGCACGATTTGCTTCTCCAGCTCAGGGGGCTGATCGCTCCACTGTGGCAATTCGTGCATCGGCAGGGATTTTTCGTCGTCGCTCATGTTCGCTCTTGCCTCGCGCTGTCAGTAAGGTAGAACCATAATAGGTATGGGCATTCTATCACAAAACACATTAATAAATGATAAAGAAAAATAGAAAATTATTGGGTCTGGTTGTGCCACTTGGCGTTGCGCTGCTGCTTTCCGGCTGTATCGCGGATGCGTTCGAGATGCCATTCAACGGCTACCGCAAGAGCAAATACAAGGAGGCCGCGCAGGAGGGTAATGTGGAGGCCATGTATGAATAC
>JAHFPR010000065.1:999-9606 GCA_023269645.1 Alphaproteobacteria bacterium
GGCCATGCCTATTGCTGCGGTGCAGCACCATTTCACGATAATTATATCGCCACCAAGTGGCTCTGCCGCGCGGCGAGGGCGGGGCACGATATGGCGCAGGCGGAAATCGCCTTCTGGTGGCGGAAGGAGAGCGGGATGCTGGCGGGGCTGGACGCGAACAAGGCCGCGCTGTTGCAGGATAATGCGGTGGCCTACGCCTGGTATTCCGCCGCGGCGCAGGGCAGCAGCGCGAAAGCGCAGAACGCGGTGGATGCAATGGAGCAGGAGCTGACCCCTTATGAACTCGACCGCGCCCGGAAATACCTCGCCCACTACCCCGATATGCCCTGTGAATTTTAGGTTTCAGGAACAGGTTTCAGTAAGTTTAGGCAGGGTCCCGGATTTTGCTGAAACCTGTTCCTGAAACCTACTTGTTCAGCAGTGGCGACCAGGCGGGATCGGAGGCTTCGCCGGGCGTTTCCACCTTGCGCTCGTTATTGCCGGTGAGGTCTACGCTGTAAAGATGCGTCTGGCCGGGCGTACTCCCGGAGCTTTGCGTTTTGCGCGAGAAGATGATGATGCGTCCGTTCGGCGACCAGGTCGGCCCTTCGTCCAGATAGCTTTCCGTGAGCGTGCGCTCGCCGGAGCCGTCCACCCCCATCACCCCGATATAAAAACTGCCGCCCTTCATCTTGGTGAAGGCGATAAGGTCTCCGCGCGGCGACCATACCGGCGTACCGTATTTCCCGTCGCCGAAGCTGATGCGCTTCACGCCGCTGCCGTCGGCATTCATCACGTAAAGCTGCTGGGAGCCGCCCCGGTCGGAGTTGAACGCGATGCGCTTGCCATCCGGTGAATAGGAGGGTGAGGTATCAATGTTCGGCTCGTTGGTGATGCGGCTGATGCTGCGCGAACCCAGGCTGATTGTGTAAATATCGCTGTTGCCGTTCACCGCCATCGAGAAAATCGCGCGGGAACCATCCGGAGAGAAGCGTGGTGCGAAGCTCATGCCGGGGAATTTTCCCAGCAGTTCCTCGTGCCCGGTTTCGATATTATAGAGATAAACGCTCGGCTTCCCGCCCTTGTAGGACATATAGATGACGCGCTGGGAATTGGGGTCGAAGCGCGGGGTCAGCACCAGCGATCCGGGCACGGCGGAACCGAGGTATTTGTGGTTCACACCGTCCTGATCCATGATAGCGAGCTGCTTGGTGGGGCGTTTCCAGTCCCCGCTTTCCGCCACATACACGATGCGCGAATCGAAATAGCCCTTGTCGCCGGTGAGTCGTTCATACACCGCATCCGCCATATTGTGCCCGATGCGCCGCCAGGAACGCTCGGAAATCTTAAAAGTTTTTCCGGCGATCTGTGTCCCCGCCAGCACGTCCCACACCCGCATTTCAGCGGAGACATAACCGCCCTGCTCGCTGACGGTGGCCACCACCAGTGCCTGCGCGTCAATCTGTTTCCAGTTGGCGAATTGCGGCACGGTGGAGGCACTGGGGATTTTCTCGATGAACGCGCGGGGGCTGATGGATTTGAACAGCCCGGAACTCACCAGATCATGCTCCACCACCTCGCGGATTTCACTCGCATGGCTGCTTGCGCCGCTGAACTCCACAATTGCGATGGGCATGGGGTTGGCGGAACCCTGCGTAATATCCACCAATGTCGGTGATTTTGCCACCGCTTCGTTAGCACCAAGCACTACCGTTAACAGCAGCAATGTTTTTATTACCTTCAGCCAGCCATGAACTTTCATCCGTAGACACTCCTTCAATTTCCATGAACCCCAACTAATAACCAACGAGCGGAAACTATCAATCCCTAAAACATATTTTTTGGATCGAATTTCATTACAATCTCGCTCCACGCATCGTAATAGGGGAGCGGGAGGTCTTTCAGCGGCGCGGATGCCAGCACGGCACGCACAGCACTGTCGGCAAAAACCTGAAACACCTGATCGCTCCGATAGCGGTCAGTATCCACGATTTTTACATCGCTTACATTTCCGCTCCGATCAATCTTGAAGCTTAGCGTCACCACCATATCCTGCGCATCCCGCGCTCCGGCAGGTATATCCCAATGCGGCTCCACCTGCTTTTTAATCGTACCGACGATCAGGTTCATCTGGGTAATGGAAGGTGCTTTGGAAGCATCATAGGGTGCTTCCTGCTTTTTCTGGTCGGGATCTTTCTTTTTTATCTGATCCACGCTTTTCATCACCGCGTCGAATGGATCAACTTTCGGCTTTTCCTTTTTAGGCTTTTTCTCCGGCTTTTTTTCTTCTTTAGGTTTTGGCTTTGGGGCTTCTTTTTTTGGCTCAGGTTTTGGCTTGGGCTTCTCCGGCAATTTCTCCTCCGGCTTTTCTATCGGCGCGGCGTTCACCGGCTTGGGCTTTTTCTTTTCGTCCTCTTTCTCGTCGGTTTTCTTCACCTCCTCCTTCGGCTTGATATTGGTTTCGTTTTTGATGGGAACCATCTCAATGGCGACAGAGGGCGGCAGAGGCGTGTTTTCCTTCGACCAGAAGGAAGGCAGCAATCCCAGGATAATGGCGAACAGCAGCAGATGCAGGCACAGCGAAGCCGCCGCGCCGGGATGCTCACGCGCGTGTTCCTTCAATCTTTCCAGCCATGAACCCATGCTACCCGGCCTAATAACAGACTACCCTGGAAGTCATCTGCACGCCGCCGCCCGGCTGCGGCACTTGCTGTTCCACCGTTTTGCAGTTGGTCTGCCGCATTTCCTGGATAGTGCGCTCGCGATCATATTGCCGTTGCTGAAGACGCTCATCCTCTTTCCGGTCATGATAAAGTTTCATCATGCAGTTGGCGTGTTCGGTGGAGCCGTACTCAAAGCCGAAATCACTGCATTGCTGAACGTCCTGCGCGCGCTGGCGTTCCTCCGCCTGCCGCGCATATTCCTGCATCTGCGCGCAGGATGTGGAGGCGAGGAGAAGAGTAAGAGCAAGAATGCGCATACCATTTGTCACCCCGGCGAATGCCGGGGTCTGGCGAAACCGGATGCCGTCATGCGACGGCATGACAGGTTTGGGATTATTTTTCACAGGTGTCTCCTCGGGGCAAGCTGAAAACCGAGCCGCTTAACGCGTTGTTATAGTGTATATAAGAATATGTGCGTATTTTCGTATTAGCAGTGATTTTCTCATAATTTCCACTGACTGTATTTGCCGTCTGCGTATCCTTGAATTTATCAAAAATACAGTTTATCGCGTTACTGTTTTTCTGTCCGATACGCCACGCGGCATTCTTGAATGCAAGTTTGTCGAGCGACTGAAAATCCAACGTCACCGCCTCCTGAAAGCCTCGCGCCAGTTGCTCCACCGCCTTACGCTGTGACTCGGTGTAATCCTGTTTTGCGATGTAAGCATCAATGTCGTCTCGAATACCGTTGTGGTCAGCGTCCGTTCCGGCAAGGTGCTCGCTGCGGTCAAGCACGGGTAGTTTACCTTCCGCTTCCAGTTTCTGAATGGCTTGGGAAAGCGTTTGTGCGGCAGCACTTGTTGCAAATAGAAGAAGCGCACAAAAAACCGTCATTCCCGCGAAGGCGGGAATCCAGCGCGACGCGTCTGCGGCGCAGAAGGTGCTTTTATAAGAGGGCTGGATGCCAGCCTTCGCGGGAATGACATTGTATTTACCCATTATCCGGCTCCGTGATGAGTGAGATTTTCGTATACCCCGCCTGGGAAATCGCCGCGAGCACTTTCACCATGCGCCCATAATCCACGCCCTTGTCGCCGCTGATGAAGATGCGCGTTTCCTTTTTAAGTTTGACTTCCGTGATGGCACTGAGCTTGGGTACTAATTCGGAAAGTTTTAAGGATTCCTTGTTGCTGTTGATGAAAATCTCGCCGGATTTCTTCACGCTGATGTTGAGCGGCTCGTCCTTGCCTGGCAGCACGTCCGATTTTGCTTCCGGCAGATCCACGGTCACGCCGCTCACCATCAGGGGGGCGGCCACCATGAATACGATGAGCAGCACCAGCATCACGTCCACCATTGGGGTGACATTGATTTCCCCCATCAGTGCCGCGTGCCTGCGCCGCCGCCCCGCGCTCACGCCGCTGCGCCGCCGTTTAACTCCGCCCTGCTGCAAATGTACGCCCATGTCGCTCCTACGGTCAGGAACAGGTTTTGCGAACAGGTTTCAGTACTATTTTTCTGAAACCTGGAACCCTGCTCCTATTCCCTAAACTAAAACCTGTTCCTGAAACCTGTTCCTCATTACGCCGCCTTCTGCACCACGATTTCCTGATCCTCCAGCTCCCGCGTGACGGTGGTGACGAATTCGTCGGAGAAATCGTCAATCCTGTCGGCCACTTCGCTGAGCGAGGTGGAGAGCTTGTTGTAAAACACCACCGCCGGGATGGCTGCGAACAGCCCCACCGCTGTGGCAAACAGTGCCTCCGCGATGCCGGGCGCGACCACGGCCAGCGTGGTATTTTTCGTCATGGCGATGTTCTGAAAACTGTTCATGATGCCCCAGACCGTGCCGAACAGCCCGACGAACGGCGCGGTGGAGCCGACCGTGGCAAGGAAGCTCACGTGTTTTTCCAGTGCCGCCATTTCGCGGTTGCGGATGGAATCCATGCAGGCGAGTACGCGCTCCTTCACGCGCTCCAGCGGCAGACCGCCGCCATGCCGGGGCAGCCCGGCGCGCGCGCCCGCGATCAGCCCGCGTTTTTTCATATCCAGCCACTCGTACATCCCCGCGACGAACACCCGCGCCATCGGGTGATCCGGGTTATCCTTGGCACGGTTGAAGCGTTGTTCCAGCGGCTCGCTCCACACGGCGTCCTCGAACCTGTCCATGCGTTTGCGGATGGCATAGAGACGCTGGAGCTTGTCGAAGATAATCGTCCAGCTCCAGAGCGAGGCCAGCACCAGCAGGATTATCACCAGCTTCACCAGGAAATCCGCCTCAGAGAACATACCGAGAATGCTTAAATCCAGGCCGGAGCCGCTGGCAACTTCCTTCACACCCTCCAGGGTTTTGGCGGCGGCGGCATCAATCGGGGCGGTGGGGATGGCGATTTTATCAGACATTATGGCTCCTGGGGCTTGCGGGGAAGTTATCGCTGTGGCACTGCGGAAGGCGCGGCGTTACGGGAGAGATTCCTAACAGAATTTCCACGATGAATCCAGAGGTTTCACGGAAAGATTTTATACATTTTTTCCACGCGGCTTTATTTTCTTATGTGCCAACCTCCTCATTACACAGCCTTTTCCCTCGCCCGGCATTTTTTTGAAAAAAGTTCTTTAATATAGGATTAATTTGTGGTAGATTTATGAATAGATGGATGAGAGAGGTTAGAGTAACCGCCCGCATCACTCTCCAGAAGCAGGCGGCAGGTGTCCAGTCCCCCTTTATGGCCATCTGCCCCGCTCACTGCAAGGGCTCCGATTTCCCCTCGGAGTCCTTTCTTTTTTCAGACATATAATATTCCCTGCCCAGGGCTGTCCCCTTCTGTTGCCCCCCTCCCGCACACGGGGGAGAAGATCATCACTTGCCCCTTGCCACGTGCCGCCTGTGCTTGCTACACTCCGCTGATGCCAGAAAAATCGCAACATATCCGCGCCGGGAACGTCACCTTCGGGAACGATTTGCCGCTAGTGCTGATCGCCGGGCCGTGCCAGATGGAAAGCCGCGACCACGCGCTGATGATGGCCGGGCAACTCGCCGCCATCGCGCGCAAGCTCAGGATTCCCCTGGTGTATAAAAGCTCGTTCGACAAGGCCAACCGCACCAGCCTCAAAGGCAAGCGCGGCATCGGGCTGGCGAAGGCACTTCCGGTGTTCGCGGAAATCAAGCAAACCTTCGGCTGCCCCGTACTCACCGACGTACATACTGAGGAGCACTGCCGGGAAGTGGCGGACGTGGTGGATATTCTCCAGATTCCGGCGTTCCTTTGCCGCCAGACGGATCTGCTCATTGCCGCCGCACAAACCGGGCGCGTGGTGAACATCAAGAAGGGGCAGTTCCTCGCTCCGTGGGATATGCAGAATGTCGCGGCGAAGGTGGCGGAAAGCGGCAATACAAACATCCTGCTCACGGATCGCGGCACGTGCTTCGGCTACAACACGCTTGTTTCCGATATGCGCGCCCTGCCGATTATGGCGGAGAGCACCGGATATCCCATTGTTTTTGATGCCACCCATTCTGTGCAGCAGCCGGGCGGGCAGGGCACGACAAGCGGCGGGCAGCGGCAGTTCGTGGAGGTGCTGGCGCGCGCGGCGGTGGCGGTGGGCGTGGCGGGTGTGTTCATGGAAACGCATCAGGATCCGGATAACGCACCCTCGGACGGCCCCTGCATGGTGAAGCTGGATGCGCTGGAAAAGCTGCTCGTGACCCTTCAGGCATTCGATGGGCTGGCGAAAGGGCGTGGCGGCTGATCCGGCAGGATGGCTCCCTGTTTTCCGTTTCAGAACCGACTGTGACAAAAAGCCCATAATTCTTCCGGAGTCTATAATAAACCATTCGGTATAATTATAGAATGCCCCCTTATTTTCGTACCTGAAATAAAAATGGTGGTGCGCTCGATACGCAGCGGAAAACCGCCTTTTTCGGAGGATTTTTTCATAGTAATTCCCCTTTTAATAAAGGAGAATTACTCCAGGATATACCTGGATTTTATTTGCTATATCACGGAAGGCCTCCACACCGGAACTCACCCCCTGCTTGCTATCAGAAGATTCCTCTGCTCTACCGTTGGTTTTATATGCCGTCCTGTTTTTACGCGGAATATAGCCAACAGGTTGTATTCACCCTACCGACCTCAACAAGCAGGTTGCAACCTGTTGCAATATAGGCCATAGTTCCGATGGTTTTGCTTTACCCTTCAGGAACAGAGTGAATTATGGTTTCGCATCCGGTGGATATGCACGTTGGCACACGTCTGAGGCTGCGGCGCAAGATGCTTGGCATGAGCCAGGACGAGCTTGGCCGTGCAGTCGGGGTAACTTTCCAGCAGGTGCAGAAATACGAGCGCGGAACCAACCGTATAGGCTCCAGCCGCCTGTATGATTTTGCGCGGGTGCTTTCCGTGCCGGTGGGGTTTTTCTTCGAGGAATTTTCGGCGGACGGGGTCGCCGACGGGTTCGGAGATGAGCCGGAATCGAAAAACAGTCACAACCCTACCAGGGAAGAACTGGAAAGCAAGGAAACCATCAGCCTGGTGCAGGCCTATTACCGCATCCCCGATCCTGCCGTGCGCGCCAAGGTGTTGGGGCTTATCAAATCGCTCAAGGTGTTTCAGAATCTCGGTTCCGAGATGGAGGACGCTTAAGGAGGTTTCAGGAACAGGTTTCAGGAACAGGTTTCAGGAACAGGTTTCAGGATAGGGTTTTTGCTGAAATCTCACCGCACCAGAAACGTCTGCAGCACTTCCTGATAATGGCTGATATAATACATCACCCCGGCGGAAAGGGTGAGCATGAAAATGACAAAACTTACGTAAAGCTGCACCGGAACCAGCACGAAAAATACCTGCATATTGGGCATCAGCCGTCCCAGTATGCCGCCCCCAAGATACAGCAGCAGCCCTACGACAATCAGCGGCGCGGCGATTTTCACCGCCACCAGAAACCCCTCGGAAACCGTGCGGGAGGCCATTTCAGCGAAATCCCCTGTGATCGGGAAAACTCCGGCGGGGAACAGTATATAGCTTTCCGCCACGCCGCGCAGCATCAGGTGGTGCATCCCGGTGGCGAACAGCAGGGTCACGCCGATGAGGGTCATGAAATTGCCCATCACGGAACCCTGGCTCGCCTGGGTGGCATCGAACAGCATGGCCGAAGCGAGGCTCGACTGGAAGGCGATAATCATCCCCGCGATGTGGAGAATCGCCTGCACCATGCGCATGATGCCGCCGATGAAAATGCCGATCATGGCCTCGGCAAGCAGGGCAAACATCAGGTGGATGACATCTCCCGGCAGCGCGGGGGGAAGAATGCGCGCCAGCACGGGGGTCATCACGGCGGAAATCGCCAGCGCGAGGGTCAGCCGCACACGGGGGGAAACATAGGATTCGCCGAATGCCGGAAACACCATCATCGCCGCGCCCATGCGGCTGAACACCAGGAAGAACTGGTAGATGAACAGCGTGGTGAATTGTTCGAGCATTGCCGCAAGGATGTAAGGAGTTAAGGGTGTAAGGGTATAAGGAAAAATCGCTTACACCCTTACCTCACTTACACCCTTGCACCCTATTCTTCAATGCCCGGAAATAATCCGGGCGTTCAGCCGCTGCGCGAAGCCGGTGAGTCTGTCAATCATGAACGGCATCAGGAAAATGAGCGAAATGAACACTGCTACGATCTTCGGCACGAAGGAAAGGGTCATTTCCTGAATCTGTGTGAGTGCCTGGACGAGCGAGATGATAAGCCCCACCACCAGCGCGACAAGCATCACTGGCAGGGAAATTTCCAGCAGCACGAACACGCCGTCCTTGCTGATTTCAAGTATGTCGTTGGCATCCATAATTTTTCAGGAACAGGTTTCAGGAACAGGTTTTAGTTATAGGGTGCTGAAACCTGTTCCTGTCCCTTAAATAGGCATTTTGATAATATCCTGATAGGCGGCGATGATCCTGTCGCGGATGGCGACCAC
>JAHFPR010000066.1 GCA_023269645.1 Alphaproteobacteria bacterium
CCGCACGGATAATCCCGCAGCCACGGTGGATGCCCCACGAAAATCTTCCCGGCTTCCAAAATACCTGACGGAAAAAGAAACCCTGCACCTGCTCGCTACGGCATATGAGGATAGTTCGGAAGACGGGATACGGCTCGCGGCTCTACTGGAAATTCTCTATGCCTCCGGTATGCGGGTCTCGGAGCTTATCAGCCTGAAAACTTCCGCCGTGCAGAAAAAATCCTTGAACGGACGGGTGGTGCATTACCTCATTGTGCGCGGCAAGGGGGATAAGGAACGCATCGTGCCGCTGAACGATACAGCGGTAAAAATCCTGGGGGAATACCTTGCGTTGCGTGAAGAAAAATCCCCCTGGCTTTTCCCCTCGCGCGGTGAAAGTGGGCATCTCACCCGGCAGCGGCTGGGGCAATTGCTGAAGCAACTTGCGACCAGGGCAGAGATGGATCCGGAGTGTGTTTCCCCGCACGTGCTGCGGCATTCCTTCGCCAGCCACCTGCTGGGGAACGGCATGGATCTGCGCGTGTTGCAGGAACTGCTTGGCCATGCGGATATTTCTACCACACAGATTTATACGCATATCGCTGGCGATAAACTCCGGACGCTGGTAGAAACGGTGCATCCGCTGGCAAAGAAGGCCGCGCACAAAAAACTGGAGGAAATCTAAGGTATGACCGACATCGTCACCCTCCTCTCCGGCCCGGAGCTTCCGCCCGCTTCCGGCGGCAAACCGAAGCAGCTCGTTATCCTGTTACACGGGCTTGGCTCGGACGGGGACGATCTCATCGGCCTCGCGCCGGAATTTGCGGAGATTTTGCCGGACGCGCAGTTCCTTTCGCCCAACGCCCCGTTCCGCTGCGATATGTCGCCGTTCGGCTACCAGTGGTTCAGCCTGCTCAGCTACGACCCCCAGGCGATGCAAAAAGGCGCGGAGCACGCCGCGCCCATCCTCAATCACTTTATTGATGCGTCGCTGGAACGCTTCAAAATGAAGGATAGCCAGCTTGCGCTCGTCGGGTTTTCACAGGGCACGATGATGTCGCTTTATGTGGGGCTGCGGCGGGCACAAGCCTGCGCGGGCATTCTGGGGTATTCCGGCGCGCTTCTCGATAGCCCGCTGAAGGAATCCGTGGTGAAATCCAGGCCGGAAATCTGCCTGGTGCACGGGATGGCGGATCCGGTTGTGCCCTTCATGGCACTGGATAACGCCGTGCGCAACCTTGAAGCGGCAGATGTACCCGTGGAATCGCATCCGCTCTCCATGCTCGCACACGGCATTGACCAACGCTGCATCGAGATCGGGCGGAGTTTCCTGAAGCGTGTGTTCAAGAAATAATTTCACCGCGCAAATACTGTGGTAATATAGGCACTGTCTACCCTATCCGCATATGGAAGAATGATGATAAACGCACTGCCTGAACATCCCACAATCGCCGTACTCATCCCGTGCTATAACGAGGAAATCGCCATCGGGAAAGTCGTTCGGGATTTTTGTGCCGCGCTGCCCCAGGCAGCCATTTACGTCTACGATAATAATTCGACGGATCGCACCGTGGAGGAAGCTGAAAATGCCGGTGCACTGGTGCGTCGTGAGCGGTTGCAGGGAAAAGGCAATGTCCTCCGGCGTATGTTCGCGGATGTAGAGGCAGATATTTATGTGCTGGTGGATGGGGACGATACGTATGATGCTTCGTGCGCACCCCAGTTGATCGCACATCTGATTGACGAGCGGCTGGATATGGTGAATGCCGCCCGCGAAACGGATATTCAGGCGGCTTATCGCCCCGGCCATCGGTTCGGCAACCGTCTGTTGACAGGGCTGATTTCCTATATTTTCGGGAAGCAGGTGAGCGACATATTATCGGGGTACAGGGTGTTTTCCCGCCGGTTCGTCAAATCCTTCCCCGCGCTTTCGACAGGGTTTGAAACGGAGACAGAGCTGACCGTTCATGCGCTTGAGCTGCATATGCCGCTGGCGGAAATCAAGACTCCCTATAAGGACAGGCCGCAAGGTTCCGCAAGCAAGCTCCACACGTTTCGGGATGGTTTCCGGATACTGAAAACCATCCTCATCCTGGTAAAAAGGGAAAGACCCATGCAGCTTTTTTCTTTAATCGCGGGAATTTTCTTTCTTATCGCAATCGTGCTTTTTATCCCGCTCCTGATAACGTACCAGCAAACGGGTCTGGTTCCGCGCATCCCCACGGCGGTGCTGGTGGCGGGCATTATGGTGCTATCGTTTTTGAGCCTGGTGTGCGGCATTATTCTGGATAGTGTCACCTGCGGCAGAAGGGAGGCAAAACGGATATGGTATTTACGCATTCCAGTGCTTCATAACGGCAAAACCCCTTCGGATAACGCATAGCCTTCATGCTTCGTAAAATATACAGGCTTTTTGATGGAGATGCAGTAAGTTTACGGCAGGTGATTACTATTTTGTTCGCCGCCAGCATTATCTTTAATCTGCGCGCGCTCACACATCAACCGCTTTTCACCCACGACGGGTATTTCCATAATCTGTTCATCGTTAATCTGGCTGAAGCGTTCCGCAACGGCCATTTTTATCCGCGCTGGTTATCGGGCATGGATGGAGGATGCGGCGAAGCATCGTTGTTTTTCTATCCTCCGCTGGCGTATTTTTTTGCCCTGCCGTTTTATATTCTTACAGGAAATGCCGGATGGGCGTTCACACTGCTTTCCATCCCCATCACCTGGCTTGCGGGGTTGGCGATGTACCGCTATCTCCGGGAGTTTGTCCTTCCGGGCGATGCACTGATCGGTGCGGTGCTGTATCTGTTCCTTCCCACGCGGGAAGCTACTTTTTATCTGGGTGGCGTGATGTCGGAATATGTAGCGTATACCGCTGTGCCGCTTCTGCTACTTTCACTCCGACGGCTTTTCCACGGCGAAGGGCGTTATGTGTTCCTGCTGGTCGCCTCCATGAGTTTCACGCTGCTTTCAAGTGTCAGTATGACCACGATTCTTTCGCTCTTTATTCCGCTTTACGCAATCTATGAATGGCAGAACACTCGACCATCACGGCAGGAACTTCGGATAATTTTTATCCGTCTTGTCGGCGCGGGAATGCTGGCAATTCCACTTTCCGCCACACTGCTCGTGCCGTTTTACACAGAGTTCCGCAACGTACACCTCGGCAATCATTATCCGCTGCTTGATCCCGCCAAAGAATTCTTGCTGTTGTTGAGTCCATTCTGGATGCTGGCGTGGTATCTTACCTTCTCGCTGGTGATCTATTTTCTGCTGAAACTGCGCCGCGCGCCGCTGGAGCCTTCCCTGCGGCGGCAAACACGATTTCTGGGAATCCTCCTGTGCTATCTGATCTTTCTGATGACTCCCTTAAGCCTTCCGCTTTGGCTGCATTTCCCGCCTCTTCAAGCGATACAATCGCCGGGGCGGTTTGGGTTCTGCCTTGCTTTTATCTGGGGGGTGCTTGTGGCAATATATGTAGCGCATTTCCGGGGCGGCAGCATGAAAAATATCCGGGCGGCGTGGATCATTTTTGCTGTTCTCCCCTTTTCCTATAACACTACGGATAATTTTTCTCATAAGATACTTCGGGAATATTCCGTGCGTCCATTCCATGAATTCCTGCCCAAAGACGTGGAAATCACCCGCTGGACAGTTTCAAAGAACATCATCGAAGCGGCGGCTGATTGCCAGCAGAAAGCGCAGGTGCTGGAAGGAAAAGCCACGGTCGGCATAATCGGGTGGAAACCTTATTCTTTGGGATTCAGTATAGATGCTGATACCCCGGCCAGCATCAGGCTTGGCCAGTTTTATTACCCCCATTGGAAAGTAACGGAGGGTGTGGCGACGATTTCCACGGATGCAACCACCGGGCAGCTTACGCTGGCAGTTCCACCGGGGAAACAGACCATCCATCTGGCGTTCGTGCATCCTGGAATCATCGGGGTTGCAAACACTATCTCATTGATAAGTTGGAGTATAATGCTTATATTCCTCTGGAAATCACGGCATTTTTTCCGCCCGGATTTCCCTTCGCAATCCACCCCCTCCACATAGCCATTTTTTCATGGTATAATAGCCTCATAGCCAGGTAGGTTATCAAAAGGAGGTTACCGTGAAAGTATCGCTTGAACATCTGATAAAACATTACCGTCTTACCACCGCCGAAATTCTCTACCATATGCCTGATCACCCCAGCCTGCTGCAAACTTTCCTGTGGCAGGAACTCGACGTTACGCCGGATTTTCCCCGGCTGAACGGCTTTCTGAATTTCTGGGAACGGGCACTGGATGGCAAGCTCCACTCGGTTTCAGTGGTGCATTGCGGGATTATCAATCCCGCAGAATTTCGGTTTGCGGATAAGGAATTGTATCTGCAGTAAGGCTCATTCCCTGAATTTTTCCGTAGGAAAAATTCTAGGGGAATCCATCTTGCCACGTATTGCGCCTTGCGATGGATCGCCCTAGAATCGCTGCGCGATTCAGGCGATGACGGGATTGTCCTGTAAAAATCCTTCTTTAACCCTGGCCACTTCTCATCATGCACATCGTCAATGCCATGTTCTCACGCGGGAAGGGCGGCATCGAGCAAGCATTCCTCGATTATTGCCGGGCACTGGCATTCCTGGGCAATCAGGTGACCGCCGTCATCCACCCGCAGGCCGCCATCTGCGAGGCATTGTACGAAATTCCCGGCATCAGGATACAAACCATCAGCAATCATGGCCAATGGGATGTGCTGGCCGTTCTTCGCTTGCGCCTGCTGCTCCGCGCGCTTTCCCCGGATGCGGTGATTGTGCATGGGAACCGCGCGGCGACACTGCTCCGGAAAGCCGCGCGCGGGATGTGCCCGGTGTGGGAGTCACCCATAATTACAGCCTTGGCCGCCTGCTGAAACTCAATGCTTTGTTTGCGCTCACGGGCGATTTGAAACACCACGCGCTGAAGGCAGATTTCCCCGCCACGAAGATTTATGAAGTGCCGAATATGTTATCCGGTGTCATCCTGAGTGTAAGCGAAGAATCTCCTGCGGCGGGAGATACTCCGCCGTTGGCTCAGGATGACACGCCTGTCATCGGCGCGATGGGGCGTTTCGTGAAGAAAAAGGGGTTCGATGACTGGCTGCGCGCTCTGGCGGAATTGCAATCCCGGAATATCGCTTTCAAGGCGGTGCTCGGCGGCAGTGGCGAGGAAGAAACTAATCTCAAACAACTGGCGGAGGAGCTTCATTTAACGAACAAGGTGCATTTTTCCGGATGGGTGGAGGATAAAACATCCTTCTTTGCATCCGTGGATATTTTCTGCCTGCCCTCGCTGCATGAGCCGTTCGGCATCGTGCTGCTGGAGGCTATGGCATCTGGCATACCCTCCATTACCACCGCCACCGAAGGCCCTTCGGAAATCGCTACGGATAGAATAAATGCACTGCTTGTGCCGAAGAATAATCCAGCGGCGATGGCGGATGCGCTTGCCACGCTGCTGCGCGATAAGCCGCTTGCCAACCAGCTTGCCCAAGGGGGGATTGAAACTATCCGCGCGCGCTATACTATGGAAAAAGTGAGCGCGACTATTGAGGAATCGCTGGTGGAGATTGTAAAACATCATGGCTGAAGCATTTTACATACCGTTGAAAAACCGCAGCGTCATCCGGTTGAGCGGTGGTGATGCTAAAAAATTCCTCCAGGGCATTCTCACAAAGAACATGGAGAAACTGGCGGAGCATCAGGCCGTTTACGCGCTGATGCTCACGCCGCAAGGGAAATTCCTCTACGATTTCTTTATCGTGCAAACCCCGGATGCGCTGCTGCTGGATTGCGATACGGCGAGTCTTCCGGAAATCCTCAAGCGGCTGGCGATGTATAAACTCCGCGCGGATGTGGCATTTGAGGATGTGAGCAAAGAGTATGAGGTGCTGGCACTTCCGGGGCATTCCGAACCCGGCGAAATTCCCGGCGCGGCAAAAGTATTTCAGGGTGGAATCGCTTTCGCCGATCCCCGAACCGTCGCTATGCCTGTGCGCGCGATACTGCCGCGTAGCCAGCGGAAATCCTTGCAGGAAGCAGGGTTTTCTGAGCGCAGCATGGAAGAATATAAGAAGTTACGCATCGTGTGCTGCATTCCGGATACCGCGCTGGATATGGTGCAGGAAAAATCCTTCCCACTGCATTTCCGCATGGATGCACTGAACGCGATTGATTTCGATAAAGGCTGTTACGTGGGGCAGGAAGTGACCACCCGCACGAAGCATCTCGGCGTTGTCCGGAAAACCATTTTTACCGTGAAGGGCGCGGGAAATGTTTTACCCGTGCCGGGAACGGCTATTATTTCGGGGGATAAAACCGTTGGTGAATTACTTTCCAGCATCGGCAATATCGGCCTGGTCATGCTGGAAAAAGAGGCGATCAGCGGAACATTGCTGGCGGGGGATGTGTTGCTGGAGCTTGTACCGATGGCCTAAGCAACCTCCTCCGCCTTACGGAATTTCTCCACCTCTTTCAACAGCAGACGCAAGGATTCCTTCACTCCCTGCCCCGTGACGGCCGAAATTGTCAGCACTTTTTTGCCGCTCGCTTTTTCCAGCGCGCGTTTTTTCTTCGTAATTTCTTCCTCTATTAATGCATCACATTTATTTAATGCAACAAGCTCCTGCTTTTCAATCAACTTTTCATTATAGCACTGAAGCTCATTACGGATGATGCGATAGGATTCCACAACATCCTCCGCCGTGCCGTCAATCAGGTGCAGCAGCACCCCGCACCGCTCGATATGCTTGAGAAAACGGTCACCAAGCCCCTGCCCCTCATGCGCACCCTCGATCAAGCCCGGAAGATCCGCCATCACGAATTCTTTTTCATCCACATACACCACACCGAGCTGCGGCTTGAGGGTGGTGAAGGGGTAATCCGCGATTTTCGGACGGGCGCGCGAAACCTGATTCAGGAACGTGGATTTCCCGGCATTGGGCAGGCCAACCAGCCCAGCATCGGAGAGTAGTTTCAGCTTCAGCCACACCCAGATTTCCTCGCCCGGCCAGCCGGGAGTTTTGCGTCGCGGCGCGCGGTTCGTGGCACTTTTGAAATGCAGGTTGCCGAAGCCGCCTTCGCCGCCCTTGGCCATAATCACACGTTGCCCCGGCTCCGTAAAATCCGCCGCAACGGTTTCGTTATCATCGAGGAGTATCTGTGTACCCACCGGAACTTTGATGATAATATCCTCTGCCGATGCGCCATCACGGTCGCTACCTTTGCCGTGTTCGCCGTTTTTCGCGCGGAAATGCTGGGTATAGCGGAAATCTATCAGTGTGTTGAGGCCGGCGATGCTTTCAAAAATGATCGTGCCGCCGCGCCCGCCATTGCCGCCGTTCGGCCCCCCGCGCGGAATGTTCGCTTCGCGCCGGAAGCTGCAGCAGCCAGAGCCGCCATCCCCGCTGCGGATGCAGATTTTTGCTTCATCAATGAATTGCATGGTGACCCTATCAACAATCCCCCCATCATTCCTGCGCCCATCTTCGTAAGAAAGAACTGGCAGGAATCCATGCTGCAACAAGCGAGCAGGTGGATAAATGGATTCTCGCCTTCGCGGGAATGACGGCTGAATTATTTGCTATGATTAAAAAAAGGGGATGGCAACATCCCCTTTTTCTTACGTTATTCCGCCACTGCGGTGTTATTGGTTCGGCGCGGAGGCATCCACGGAAACATAGAGCCTGTCATCCGCCTTGCGCTGGAATTTTACACGACCCTCCGTGGTGGCGAAAATCGTATGATCCTTGCCCATGCCCACGCCCTTGCCCGGCCAATATTTGCTGCCGCGCTGGCGCACGATAATATTGCCGGGGATAACAATCTGCCCACCGGATTTTTTAACGCCAAGACGACGACCTATGGAATCGCGGCCATTGCTGGAGCTACCGCCTGCTTTTTTATGTGCCATGATCTACCTCGCGTGAATTATATTGGTCGTTAGTCTTGTTTTTTAGCTGCCGTTTTTTTTGCAGCAGGTGCTTTCTTCTTCGGTGCTTCCGCAGCTTCCGATTTTTGCGCCTTTTTGGAAGCAGTAGCTTTGGCTGCTTTCACTTCAGGAGCCCTCTCCGTTACTTTTTTCTTCGGCGCGGTTTCCTGCTTCTTCGACGCGGCTTTGACTTTCGGCTGGTAATCCGCCGGAGCGTCCTTGGCTTTCAGCCCTTCGCCGATGTCCTGAATCCGGAGCACCACGATTTCCTGACGATGCCCCTTTTTGCGGCGATAATTATGACGGCGTTTTTTCTTGAAGATAATGACCTTGTCAGCCTTTTTGTGTTCCAGAACCTCAGCGGAAACTACGACATTCTTTACCAGCGGCGCACCGATGGTGACGTTGCCGTTAGCATCCGTTACCGCAAGCACCTGATCGAAAATGATGGTGCTGCCGAGTTCTGCGGCCAGCTTTTCAACCTTGACCACACCGTTTTTGGCGACTTTATACTGCTTGCCACCCGTTTTAATCACTGCGAACATAATATTTCTCTGTGGAATTAATACCCGAAATAAGGAAGCAGAACTATAAGGTTTTTCGTTCCGTTGTCAACCGCTTTTATGCGGATTGATGAAAAACTGCCGTTTCCGGTGCGGGCTTGCCTTTTTTCAATGGTTAGCGTATCATAAGCTGTTGATAACAGGAAGGAAATAATATGCGCCTTTGCAACAAAAAAATGAGAACATATCCCGCCTCCGGCTTCACGCTGGTCGAAATGTCGGTGGTGGTCGTGATTATCGGGCTACTTCTGGCAGGCATTGTAAAGGGGATGGATATGATGGAAAAAGCACGGCTGGATTCCGCCATTGCCTCCCTCCAGAAATATAAAATGGCTGCCAAGGATTTTCAGGCGAAATACAATTACCTTCCCGGCGATGCCATCAATACGGATCGCTACTGGACAAGCGCGCAGTGCCCGGATAGCGGGGCGAATACCTGCAGCGGCAACGGAGACGGGAAGATTCTCCGGACAGGTGGCAATGAGGAAGGCTTGCGCGCCTGGCAACATCTTGCGTTGGCGGGGCTGATAGCCGGTTCCTACACGGGGCAGCGCGGAGGAGCCAATACCAGCGGGGTTGTGCTCGATCCCAATTCAGCCAGCGTTAATATCCCGGCTTCAGAGGTGACTTACAGAGGAACCGGTGGAACGGCGGGTGTCGGCGGGTTCTGGTTTTATTATAGCAGCACGTCCCCCTATCTCGGTAATTTTATCCTGTTCGGGAGAGATCCGATTTCCACCCTCACCGATAATGTGCTGGGGGGAATTATTTCCCCCAAGAACGCTGCGGGGGTGGATCGCAAGATGGATGATGGCATGGCGCAAACAGGCAAGGTGTTCGGCGTACATTCCCCCATCGGCGATGGTGGCTGCCTCACCGCAAACAATTATACCCCCGGCGGAAACACACAATCCTGTGTGCTGTGGTTCAATATAGATTAGGTTCAATCACCCTTTGATTTTTCGGTACTATATTGATCTATATTCTTAATTATAGTTCATCGTCATTCCAGCGATCTTATCTTTGGAAAGACTGGCTGGAATCCAGCAGCGGCGTGTC
>JAHFPR010000067.1 GCA_023269645.1 Alphaproteobacteria bacterium
GATCTCGCGGATGTTCGGCTCATCGGCGAGCAGCATCACGATGCGGTCGAAGCCGGGCGCGATGCCCCCGTGCGGCGGCGCGCCATACTGGAAGGCGCGGATCATCCCACCGAATTTCTCATCCACCACGCTGGCCGGATAGCCCGCAATGGCGAACGCCTTGTACATAATATCCGGCTTATGGTTGCGGATCGCGCCGCTGGAAAGCTCCACCCCGTTGCACACGATGTCGTATTGGAAGGCTTTGAGTGCCAGCAGTTTTTCGCGGCTGCCTTCCGCCGCCTGCAACGCCTCCAGCCCGCCCTGCGGCATGGAGAACGGATTATGGCTGAACTCGATTTTCTTGTTTTCCTCGTCCCATTCATAGAAGGGGAAATCCACCACCCAGCAGAATTTATAGATATTTTTCTCGATGAGGCCGAGTTCTTCCCCAATGATCGTGCGCGCCTTGCCCGCCAGTGCGGCGGCCTTGTTCGCCTCCGGATGCATACTGAAGAACAGCCCGTCGCCGTCCTTCACGCCGCTGATTTCCTTGAGTTTCGCCAGGCGTTCCGCATCCAGCTTGCTGGCGATGGGGCCTTTTGCGCCCTCAGTTTCACTGAAGATAATATAGCCCAGCCCTGCATAGCCTTCCTCGCGCGCCCAGTCGTTCTTTTTATCGAAGAAGCCGCGCCCTTTGCTGGCCGTACCCGGAGCCGGAATCGCGCGCACCACCGCGCCTTTCTCAATCTGGCTGGCGAACAGCCCGAAGCCGCCGCCCCGGAACACTTCCGTCACGTCGGAAATACGGAGGGGGTTGCGCAAATCCGGCTTGTCGCAGCCGAAGCGCAGCATCGCATCCTCGTAGGCGATATGCGGGAATTTTTCATCGGAAACTTTCCAGCCCTTGCCACCGTTTTCCTCGCGGGCGAAATGCGTGAAGCAATCGCGCAGCACCGGCTCCACCGCCGCAAACACATCCGCCTGGGTCACAAAACTCATTTCAATATCAAGCTGATAGAACTCTCCGGGAGAGCGATCCGCCCGCGCGTCTTCATCGCGGAAACAGGGCGCAAGCTGGAAATAACGGTCGAACCCGCTCACCATCAGCAACTGCTTGAACTGCTGCGGCGCCTGCGGCAGCGCGTAGAACTTGCCGGGATGCACACGGCTCGGCACAAGATAATCCCGCGCGCCTTCGGGGGAGGATGCGGTGAGGATGGGGGTCTGGAACTCCATGAAGCCATCCGCGCGCATCCTGTCGCGCAGCCAGCCCATCACGCCGGAGCGCAGCACGATGTTTTTATGCAGTTTCTCCCGCCGCAAATCCAGAAAGCGGTATTTCAGGCGCGTGGCTTCCGGTGCTTCCTTATCCGTATTCACCAGCACCGGCAGATGCTCGTGCAGCACGGGGGATTCCACTTCCACCATCACCACTTTGATCTCGATTTCCCCCGTTTTCATGGCGGGATTTACGGCCTCCGGCGCGCGCTTCACCACTTCGCCGGTTACGGTGATCACGCTCTCGAAGCGGATATGCGCCATGCTGTCCACCGTCCAGTTTGCGCCCGGCGGAATGCGGGAGGTATCGAACACAAGCTGCGCGAGGCCGGAATGGTCGCGCAGATCAATGAACAACAGCTCGCCGTGGTCGCGTTTGCGGTGCACCCAGCCGGAAAGCCGCACCTGTTTCCCCGCGTCTCCCGCGCGGAGTTCATTGCAATGGTGGGTGCGGTTTGCGTGCATGGGTTAATTCCTATCTATTTTTACTTTGCTTTTCGGTGAATCTGCCGTATATAGAGGATGGTAACAGAAAAAACAACTTCGTTGGTGATTGGTAATTAGGTGATGGGTGATTAAGATTCGTCACCCATTCCAATCACTCATCACCAATAACCAATCACTGCATTATGACCGTCATCACCGATTCAAAAATCCTGAAGGAACGCCTCAAGCCGCTGTTTGATGAGGAGTTTATCACCGTGGACACCGAATTCCTGCGGGAGAAAACCTTTTACCCCCTGCTGTGCCTGATCCAGGTCGCAGGCGCGCATGATGCCTTCGCCATTGATCCGCTGGCCGCCAAGCTGGATATGGAGCCGTTCTACAAGCTGATGCAGGATAAAAACGTGCTGAAAGTGATGCACGCCTGTGAGCAGGATATGGAAATCATGCTGCAGGAAAGCGGCAAGCTGCCGAAGCCGGTGGTGGATACGCAAGTGGCCGCGCAGGTGCTGGGCTACGGCGAATCTATGGGTTACGGCAATCTGGTGGAAAAGCTGTGCGGGGTGAGCCTCGATAAATCCTCCCGCCATACGGATTGGAGCAAGCGCCCGCTCACCCGCAAGCAGATTGATTATGCGATTTCCGATGTCACCCACCTGTACGGAGTCTATCAGCATATTCTGGAGGAGCTGGAGGACAAGGGGCGCACCGCGTGGCTGGAGGAGGAAATGGAACCCTTCCGCGACCCGAAGAATTACCAGACCGAGCCGGAAGATGCCTGGAAAAAGCTGAAGCTGCGCGGCGGCAAAGGGCCATACCTCGCGGTGGTGCAGGAACTCGCCCACTGGCGTGAACTCCGTGCGCGGCAGATAGATAAGCCCCGCAGCTGGGTGCTGAAGAATGACGGCATCCTGGAAATCGCCTCCCATATGCCGGAGCGCATCGAGCAGCTGGATGGCCTGCGCTATTACAGCAACCGCGACCGCGCGCTTTCCGAAGAAATCCTGAAGGTGGTGAAGAAGGGGATAAAATCCAAGCCGCCGGAGTTCGAGAAGCCGCAAGTGCTCCCCAAAAGTGCCAGTTCGCTGATGGATCTGATGCGGGTGCTGCTGAAGGCACAATCGGCGCAGCACGATGTTTCCCCCAGCATCGTCGCCAGCGCAGACGAGCTGGAACAGGTGGTGCTTCTCAAGCATCCGGAGCAGGATAAGGAACTCCGCTGTATGCACGGCTGGCGTTATGACGTTTTCGGGAAATATGCGCTGAAGCTCAAGGCGGGCGGCCTCGCCCTCACCGTGGATAAAAACCGGATTCTGCTGATCGAGCCGGCTTATTCGGAAGAGTGATTGTTACCCCGTTTTCCAGTATAGTGTTTCCAAATAATATTCTTACAGAATATTATTTGGCATACGCTGCCTCCGGCGCGGAAAACCAACTCTTTCGGAGTTGGTTTTCATAGTCATACCCGATAAAAATCTTACATTTTTATCGGGTATGACTATATGTCACCCTGGCGAATGCCGGGGTTCGGATGCTGTCCTCCGACGGCATGACAAGATGCTCCCCTGAAAAACCCTCACCGTCATTAACACTTTGTTAATCATTATGCGTTATACTGGGTAAAACAAAGGCGCATCATGTCAGATGACACCACTAAAAATCCTCAAGAACCTCAACTTGATGTTGCAGATAGCCCCGCTACAGTAGCGACAGGCAAGCCCCTGCGGGTTGATCTACCGCCGGAAGCGCAGATCGCAGATGAACGGCTGAATGCTGTGGCGGAACAGACTGATGTCGGCGGAGGCGTGGGATGGGGCAAACTCGCCACGCGGGAAGATCTGGAACTTGCCCGGAATTTATCCAACGCTCTCCAGCCCAATGCCACAAACACAGATATTCGTGCGCTTCTGAGCGAACATTTAACGGATTTTGATGAACTCAGGTCATCTTCCCCTTCGGCGGCAGCACTTCCGGCTCCAAACTTTCCCCCTCCGCACCCCCTGCCGGAAGAACCTGTTGTTCCCGTAGAACCTCCGGAGATACTGCTTTCCGCACCCGAATACCCCCTGCCCTCCGGCCACAGAAGCCCCTCCATTTCCCCTGGCTTGCAGGCTATTGAAGCGGAGGTGCTGGCCGCACTTGGCCATAACGCGGATAGTATCCTGGCTCTGGACGATACCGCCGATGCCGCGATGCATCCCAGCCCGCCGCCCGTCATTGCGCGGGATACCAAGATAGACGACATTCTTCACGATACGGCAGCGGATAAGCCCGAAAAAGGCCGGGGTCGCTAAAAGTTCGATAGTGCTGCATCTCTCACAAAAGAGAATGGGGGTGCTGCGGTTGCAACACCCCCAAGGAAAGAAAGCAGACAGGTGAGAGAGAGGAGAGTGGGAGAGAGTCCTGCCTGCTTCCTTAATCGTGGGCAAGTTGCTGTTTCCAAAGCACCTTGCCAATTCCTTATGAATCTTGAGTTTTGAGTCGTGAATTTTGTGAAAACCACAAGACTCAAAACTCAAAACTCCCCTATCCTAAAACGGCGAAAGTATATCGGTGATCTGCTGGCCGATGCGTGGTTGCTGCATCTCCGAAATCAACCCCTTGCCACCGTAGGAAATCCTGGCTTCCGCGATGCGGCTGGCATCAATGCTGTTGGTGGGCGCGATGTCCTCCGGCCTTATCACCCCCTGCACTGTCAATTGCCGCACCTCAAAATTCACGCGCACTTCCTGGCTTCCGTAAATCACCAGATTGCCGTTATCCATCACCTGTGTCACCACGGCGGAAAGTTTTGTTGCTACTTGCTCGCCGCGCTTGATGGTTCCTTCACCGTTATTATCCACCGAGCTTTTCACCTCCAGCAGGTTATCGGGCTGCACACCCCCCGGCAAGGCAGCGGCCAGTCCTTTTTCCAGGCCGAACAGCTTGGGTGTGCCGAGGCTGTCATCACCGCTGCGCTTGCTTTGTGTTTTATTATCCAGCGCGGCCTGGTCGTTGATGGATACGCTCACGGTGAGAATATCGCCGATCTTGCGCGCGCGCTGGTCACGGAAGAATTCCTTGGAACCCTTCGACCACAGCGAATTGGACGCGGCGGCGTTGGCTTCCTTGTTTTCCATTGCCGGCCAGGAAATCGGTTCGCTTTTTCCCACCGGATCCATCTTCTCGAATTGCGGTGTCTGGCCGACTGTCCTCATGCGATCCACCTGATTCTGCGTACAGGCGGCGAACACGGGGAGCATCGCGCCCGCCAGAAGTATGTTTCTTATCCGCTGCATAATTCCTGCTCCTCTTGCCTTTCGGGCAATGCGTTATCCTTCGTAATTCACCGCGACTTCGCCGTTGCGCAGCACCTTCGCCTGCACGACCTTGCCGCTTTTCTCGTTCTTCACCCGGATGATTTCGCCTTCCGCGCCATCTTCCAGAGCATAACCCGTGGCTTTGAGTTCCATATACGGCGAGTGGTAAATCATGGAAACCAGCCCGCCTTTTTCGATGATGCGCGCCCTGACGATGTCGTGCATACTGAACGCCCCGCCCTCCGCGATGGCGTGTTTGGCCACCATGCCGATAATCGCCTTCTCGCCCAGCACCATGCTATCGCGCATCTGCTTTTCCGGCATCCCCGCCCAGGCGATGTCTTCTTCCTGAATAATTGCACCGCGCGAAAGCTGGCGTGCCGCCACCGGCACATCCACAAGTATCTGGTATTGCCCCTTCACCTGCACCTGCGAAGTGCCGTCCGCACCCGCCACCAGCGCGGTGAATCGGCGCGCTTTCTGCTCCAGCGCAAAATCAGAGAGCACAAGCGGCGTATCCCCGAAAATCCCCGCCAGTTGCTCCGGCACAAGATTCTTGCGGGCGGGCATCTGCGTCAACCACACCGATCCCACAACAAATTTCTGATCCGGAAGTTCCGCACGGAGCTGCGCCTCCACCTGCGTCTTCAGGCTGCTGAAGGCAGGATTGTCCTGCGCCGCCAGCGCGCCGAAGGGAACCAGGAAAATGGCTATAACCGCCAGCCCCGCTCTCCATCTTTTCATTCCCTGCATCATTTTCTTCCTTGTATTCCTGTCTTGAAACATTGCTACTGCCCGTTCTTCCCCGACCAGGGAGCATTCTTCATCTGATAGCCGCCAAATGCCTGAAAATGTATTCCGTTGAGATTGCCTTCCCGATCCAGCACATCCACAAGTGCCGTATAACGCTGCCGCGCCCTGTCTATCTTGACGGAAGAAAGAACGGCGCGCGAATTCTGCACCCACTCCTCCTCCTCTCTGGAGACATTCTCCTGGTCATAAAGGGGCTGATACTTCGGAGTAACAGGGCTGATTTCCTTCCCCGGATGCACCAGCATTATCCTTTTCTCCATCACAAAGGCAATCTGGTGGAACGGCAGGGTGATACCCTCCTCCGCGAACAGGTTGAAGGACGGGCGCATAAACACGCCGGGCATTGCCCCCGCCATTATCGGCCTTGTCATATCTTCTCTCATCTTGCTCTCCTTATCTCAATTGGCCTTATCTCAACTGGTTCAGCGTCTGGAGCATTTCATCGGAAGATGAAATCACCCGCGAGTTCAGCTCATATGAACGCTGCGCCGTGATGAGCGAGGTCACCTCTGAAATGGAATCCACATTCGCCTGCTCAAGGAATTTCTGCTGTATCGTGCCGAAGCCGGTTCCGCCGCCGAAGCCGCTGATGGGCGTACCGGAGGCTTCCGTTTCCTGGAACATATTGTTGCCGATGGCCTGCATACCCGCCTCGTTCACAAAATTCGCCATTTCAAACTGGCCAACAACGGTCGGGGTGACATTACCGTCCTGTTTCACGCTCACCTGGCCGCTGGCGTTGATGTCCACGCTCACCGCGTCCTGGGGGACGGTGATACCAGGGGCAACAACATAGCCCTGCGGATTCACGATTTCCCCGTTCTGGTTCACCTGGAAGGAGCCATCGCGCGTGTAGGCAATTTCGCCACTGGGGAGCGTCACCTGCATGAAGCCCTTGCCGTTGATCGCCACGTCGAACTGGTTGCCTGTCTGAAGCAGCGTACCCTGGTCGCCCACACGGTAGATCGCGCCGGGCTTGACACCAAGGCCAAGCTGGATGCCGGTCGGCAGGATCGTGCCCGTATCCGAGGAGGCTGTCCCCACGCGGGAGATGTTCTGGTAAAGCAGATCCTGAAACTCCGCGCGCTGCCGCTTATAGGCAGTGGTGGTCATGTTCGCCAGGTTGTTCGCAATAACATCCACGTTCATCTGCTGTGCCAGCATTCCCGTAGCCGCTATGCTCAGTGCTCTCATCATATGGTCGTTCCTCCCAAGAATTTAGTGATTAGAGTTGAGCATTTAGAAGGATTACGCCACGCGCTCCAAATCACTAAACTCTCCACTCTAAACTCTCATTACTGATGTCATCCACCCGGCTGCTTCGCCAGCGTGGCAATCGCTTTTTCCTGCAACGCATTGATGTCGCCAAGGAAATTTGATGTCATGCCGAAAGAGCGGCTGACTTTGATAAGTTCCGTCAGCTCGCGCGTGGGGTTCACGTTGGAGTCCTCCACCATGCCCTGCGCCATGCGGAAATCCGTTTGCTCCTCAGCAGATGCAGGGGCTTCCCCACCCGCGTCATAGAGCGAGTTGGAGATTTCCCTCAGCATATTTTCATTCTCGAATTTCACCACCTTGATCTTGCCGCGCTCTTCGTCCGCACCGCCTGCGCGCGAGGCCATCACCGTGCCGTCCTCGCGGATAAAAATATCGAGATCGTCCTCGTCCAGCGCAATCGGGCCGCTCTCACCCTGCACACGGTAGCCCTGTGCGGTCACAAGTTCGCCCTGCGCGTTGCGCTGGAACATACCCACGCGCGTATACCGCGCACCCAGCGGCGTATCAATCTCGAAAAACCCCTTGCCCTCAATGGCCATATCAAACGAACGGTTGGTGGTGCGGAGCGGCCCCTGCGTCATATTACGCAGTGTGCGCACGTCGGAGGTGAAAGAGGCCGTTTTCTGCTTTCCAAGGCCGGAAAGATATTCAGAGAACATCATGGATTCGGATTTATAGCCGGGCGTGGCTGCGTTGGCGATATTGTTCGCTACCACGTCCATCTGGCGGAACAGGGCAGTCTGGCGCGACAATGCTATGTATTCGATATTACCCATAATCCTTCCCACTCTCTATTTTACGCTGTGTGGCACTCTCAACCGCCTGCGCCATTTTATATTGCAATGGCCGTGCCATTTATAAATAGTGTTATATATCAATGCATTGATTGATTGCGCACTCCAAAAACGCGGCAAACTCTGCCGGGCACGGGTACGCAATGGGCAAAGTTTGCCGCCGGAAGGTGACGTATCCGGGTAACAAGGCGGGGAATTAACGCACTGCCCGCCCCCGCCCTGTACACTTAACCGTAGAAAGTTAAGTAAAAATCAGTATAGTGAAGGGTGAGAGATGCTGTAATACCTCATGGAATCAACACGTGAGGCGGAAACCAGGTAGGGGCGGTATGGCAAAAAAAGAAAAGAAGAAGAAAAAGGGTAAAGAGGAAGAAGAGAAGGAAGAAGGCGGAGCCGCAGAGAAACCGGAAGAAAAAGCCGAGGGCAAGGAAGGCGCAGAAGGCGAAGGCAAGGCGGAAGAAGCCGTAGAATATGAAGTAGACGCGGAGGGCAAGCCTCTCCTCGATGAAGCTGGCAACCCTATCCCCAAGAAAAAGAAGAAGGGCAAAAAGAAGCTCATTCTTATGCTTATCGTGCTGCTCGTTCTGGGCGGCGGCGGCGCGGGCGCATGGTTCGGCGGCCTCATCCCCCACGGAGCGAAGAAGGCAGATGAAGAAAGTGCCCTCACCAAACCGCAGACGATTTACCTGGATATGGAAGAGTTCATGGTAAACCTGAACAATCCCGGCAAGCAGGTGAGCTTCCTGAAAATGCAGGTGACCCTGGAACTTCCCAACCTCTCCGCACAGAATGCCGTAAAAGATAAAATGCCGCGCATCCGCGATAGTTTCCAGGTCTACCTGCGCGAGTTGCGCGGCAGCGATCTGCAGGGTTCGGCGGGCATCCACCGCCTGCGCGAGGAACTGCTGCTGCGCATCAACAAAATCCTGGAACCGGATAAAGTGAACGATATTCTGTTCAAGGAAATTATTGTGCAATAAGGAGGGGATGATGGATGACCAGATGATGGATGATGGAATTGTTCTTATCATCTATCATCCATAATCCATCATCCATACCAATATGGCCGAAGAACCGCAAACAGCCGCTACGGCGGAAGACGACGAAATGGCGAAAGCTATGGCGGAGATGGCTGCGCAGGGCGCGGGCGGCGGAAATAGCGAAGAAGACGCGATGGCCGCCGCGATGGAAGCCGCCGCCGGAGCGGGCGTTGAGGGCGGAAGCACACTCAGCCAGGATGAGATTGACAGCCTGCTGGGGTTTGATGGCGTGGCGGCACTTCCCACCTCCGGCATTCAGGCACTGCTGGAGCGTTCGCAGGAGAATTACGAGCGTCTGCCAATGCTGGAAGTGGTGTTCGACCGCTACGTGCGTTCCATGTCCACCTCGCTCCGCAATTTCACCGGGGAAAACGTGGATGTGAACATCGAATCCATCACCTCCATGCGCTTTGAGGATTACCTCAACTCCGTGCCCCTGCCCGCACTGCTCGCCATTTTCCAGGCGGTGGAGTGGGAGAATTTCGGCCTCATCACCATTGATAGCTCCCTCACCTATTCGCTGGTGGATGTGCTGCTCGGCGGCGGGAGGACACATCGCGCCATCCGCATCGAAGGCCGCCCCTTCACCACTATCGA
>JAHFPR010000068.1 GCA_023269645.1 Alphaproteobacteria bacterium
CGCTCATGCCTTTTTGGTGCGCGCGTAAAGCAGCGCGAGCGCGGCGGAAACGACACGGTTTTCCGCGTCGCTGCTGCGGCTGGTGAGGATGATCGGCACTTTCGCGCCCAGCACGATGCCCGCCCCCTGCACCCCGGAGAAATAGCGGAGTTCCTTATAAAGCATATTGCCGGATTCAATATCCGGCACGACCAGAATATCCGCGTCCCCCGCCACTTCCGATTTTATACCCTTGATGGCGGCGGACTCGCGTGAAATAGCGTTATCGAAGGCGAGTGGCCCATCCAGCACACCGCCCGTAATCTGCCCGCGCTCTGCCATTTTGCAGAGTGCCGTGGCATCCAGTGTGGAGGGGATTTTTTCGTTCACCATTTCCACGGCGGAAAGAATCGCCACTTTCGGCGTGCCGAGGCCGAGTGTCTGGAACAGATCAATGGCGTTCTGCACGATGTCCTTTTTTTCCATCAGCGTCGGCTTGATGTTGACGGCGGCATCGGTGAGGAACAGCGGCTTGGGATAGCTCGGCACATCCAGCACGAACACATGGCTCATGCGCCGCCCGGTGCGTAGCCCGTGTTCCGGATTCACCACTGCTTCCAGTAGTTCCTCGGTGGAGAGCTTGCCTTTCATCAATGCTTCCACCTTGCCCTGCAGCACCATTTCCACGGCAGAAAATGCGGCGGCGTGGCTGTGCGGAGTGGAGAAAATCGTGTAATCATCCAGATCAATATGCGCGTCCTCCGCCACTTTGCGGATTTTATGCTCCGGCCCTACCAGCACAGGATCAATGATGCCGCGCTGCGCTGCTTCTATCGCGCCGCTCAGCGAAAAAATATCCACGGGATGTACCACGGCGGTTTTCAGCGGCTTCATGCCGCGCACCTTGCCCATCAGCCATTGTTCGTAATTATGCTCGGAGGTTTTTACCTGGACTTCCGGAGGCGGCGCGGCGTTCCAGCATATTTTCTCAGTGGGCGCGAGCACGACGGCTTCGCCCTCCAGCACGTGCTCGCCCTTTTCGTTGGCGCACAAAGTTTCAAAGGTGATGTGGTGTTTTTTATCGTCTTTCTTTACGGCGCGGACGGAAGCCGTGATGGTTTGCCCCACATCCACGGGCTTGAGGAAGCGGAGCGTCTGGCTGAGGTAAATTGTGCCGGGGCCGGGGAGGTACATCCCCAGCAGCGCGGAGAACATGGAGCCTGTCCACATTCCGTGCCCGACGATCCGGTGGAAAATATCGGTTTTCGCGTAGGCTTCGTCCAGATGCGCGGGGTTCATATCCCCGGTGACGAGGGCAAAAAGCTGGATGTCCTGCTTCGTCAGCGTGCGGGTGAGGGTTGCCGAATCCCCGATGCGGATTTCGTCGTAGGTTTTGTTCTTAATACAGGCCTGCGTCGTGTTCATAATGCGACTCCTTGCCCCGATTCCCCAATTGGAGTGGGTTAAGCTACACTAGCGCGTTGCAATGCACAAGATGGCTTGGGGGCTGTCCCGTTCTGTTTTGCCCCCTCCCACACACGGGAGAGGGGAAGAAATGTAAGAATTCACCGCCCTGGTTACTCCCCCGCGCGGGAGGAACAAGAAAGAAAAAGCTGGATTCCATAGTCCATTGCCCTAACAATAGGGGTATGGACAAATTCCTCTACCAACTCGGCCTGAACCTGAAGTTGATGCGGCTGCATCAGCCGACGGGCATCTGGCTGCTGCTGTGGCCTTGCTGGTGGAGCATCGCGCTGGCATCCCCCGGCTTCCCCAGCCCCTATCTGCTGGCACTGTTTGGTCTGGGTGCGGTTGCGATGCGTAGCGCGGGCTGTGTCATCAACGATATGATTGACCGGAAAATTGATGCGCAGGTGGAGCGCACGCGGATGCGCCCGCTGGCATCCGGCCTGCTTACCATGCGGGATGCGGCGTGGCTGCTGGTGATGCTGCTTGTGGTGGCGGGCGTGGTGGCGTGGAACCTGAATCGGCTGGCGCAGGTGCTTTCCCTGCTGTTTTTTATCCCGGTGCTGATGTATCCGCTGATGAAGCGTGTGATGCCCTGGCCGCAGATTTTCCTGGGGTTCACCTTCAACGCGGGGGCGATTATCGGCTGGGCGGCCACGGCGGGGGAGGTTCCGCCCGCTGCCTGGATACTCTATGCCGCCTGCTGGTTCTGGACGCTCGGCTACGATACTATCTATGCCCATCAGGACAAGCGCGATGACGCGCGCATCGGCGTGAAATCCACCGCCGTGGCGATGGGCGAGCGCACACGGAGCTTTGTCACCGCGTTTTACCTGTGCATGGCGGTGCTGCTGGCGCGTGCGGGCTTAAAAACCTTCCCGCAGCCGATGCTCGTCTTTTACGTGAGTTTAGTGCTGGCAATCCTTCACCTGTTATGGCAGATTAGAAAAGTGGATTTAGGGAACCCGCAGGATTGTATGCGGAAATTCCGCTCGAACGCCCGTTTCGGCTGGATTATTTTTCTGGGAATCGTGGCGCAGAAAATAATATGATGTCATCCTGAGGCCGTAGGCCGAAGGATCTCAAGTTGCGGGGGATCCTTCACTTCGTTCAGGATGACAAGTGCAAAGGAGGAATTATGCCAGAAGTAAAGCCTGCTATCACCATCAAGAAATATGCCAACCGGCGGCTCTACGACACCGAGAAAAGCACCTATGTCACGCTGGAGGATCTCTGCCAGCTTGTGAAAGAGGGCGTGGAATTCAAGGTGATTGATGCAAAAACGAATGAAGACCTCACCCGCTCCACCCTCACGCAGATTATCTTCGAGCAGGAATCCAAGGGTTATAACCTGCTGCCGATCAATTTCCTGCGCCATATCATCAAGTTTTATGACGATTCCCTAAGCGCGGTGCTTCCGGACTACCTGGATAAAACCATGCAGAGCTTCATGGATAATCAGGACAGAATGCGCAGCTACATGGATTCCTTCAGCACTTTTGCGCCCTTCCAGGGCTTGCAGGGGCTGGATCAGATGCGTAAGCGTAATCTGGAGATTTTCGAGAAAACCATGTCCATGTGGAATCCGTTTGCGGGCGGGGTAAGTGGGGAAGACAAGGGGAAGAAGGGGTAATCTCCATGCCGCCGCAGGAAAAACATTTCGCGCGGGTGGATAGGATGGTGGAGGATGGACGCCTGCCGTCGGCGGAGGGCTTTTCCATCGAGGATGCGGCTGCGCTGCGGCAAGCAAGAGCCGATTTTCTTGCCGCGCGGGAGGCTGGCTATGCTGTTGGGATAGTCAAGCAAAGTGCCGCAATGGCGGAGGCGGAGGCGGTCTTCGATGACGCATATGCCCCCTTCGCGCTTTCTCCTGAACAGACGCTGCAGGAAAAATTCACGCTCAAGGAAGAAGCGGTGAACCTCCATAGCGAGAGTGCGGAGGGGGTGAAGCAGATGGCCTGGTCGCAACGGGCGATACAGCGCATCAGCACGATGCTTGGTCGGTCATGACATCCCGAATATTCTTCCGAATTCCTGCTTTAGTGCTTCATCCACTTCCTCCATTGTCACGCGCAGACCGAGTTGTTCCAGCGAAGTCACGCCGTAATTCTTGATTCCGCAGGGGACGATGCCTGCGAAATGGGAGAGATCGGGGTTCACGTTCAGTGCCAGCCCGTGATAGGTCACCCATTTGCGCACACGGATGCCGATGGCGGCAATTTTTGCCTCGCCGCCCGGCATACCAGCAAGCCCCGGAACCCAGATGCCGATGCGCCCCTCCCGCGTTTCCCCTTTTACCCCGAAACGCGCGAGCGTGGCGATGGCGCAGCGTTCGAGGTCATGCACATAGCGGCGGAGATCAGCCACTCTTGTTATCCTGAGGCCGCAGGCCGAAGGATCTCGCGCTGCGGGAGATACTTCGCTTTGCTCAGGATGACGGGAAACCGGGTTCAGATCCAGCATCACGTAGGCGATGCGCTGGCCGGGGCCATGATACGTATATTCCCCGCCGCGCCCGGTTTCATAAGCGGGAAAACGCGCGCTATCCAGCAAATCTCCGGCCTTTGCCGAAGTGCCCGCCGTATAAAGCGGCGGATGCTCCAGCAGCCACACCAACTCCTCCGCCTCGCCCGCGATTATCTCCCCGACGCGCCGCTCCATCGCCGCCACGGCTTCCGGATACTCCACGAGCTGTTTTGAAATTCGCCATTCCATCTGGAAAGAATTATCTGATTATTCTTCTGACATATAGTGTTTCCAAATAATATTCTTACAGAATATTATTTGGCATACGCTGCCTCCGGCACAATACCAAAAATTGTCACCCCGTCGCATGACGGGGCATGGACTTTCCGGATGCCGTCATAAAGACGGCATGACAAAGCATGGATTCCCACCAGTTCTTTTCCGGCAAAGGCCGCTGGAATGACGGCATAAAAACTACAGCAGCCACCAGGTCGCCAGCCCCAGGAAACAGAAAAAAGAGGTGACATCCGTTACCGTGGTAAGGAATATCGTGGAAACCACCGCCGGGTCTACCCGCAGCTTCAGGAGCATCAGCGGAATCAGCACCCCCGCCAGTGCCGCTACGCCGAGCGCGATGACCATTGCGATCATCAGGATGAGGCTGATAAGGAAATCGCCGTAATAAATATAGGTGCACACCGCCGTGATGATGCCGAGTATCAGCCCGTTGAGCAACCCGGCCTGCACTTCTTTCAGGATGATGCGCATCCGGTTGGTGAGGGTGAGTTCGTGCATCGCCAGCCCGCGCACGGCGACAGTCATGGTCTGCGTACCGGCATTGCCGGACATCCCCGCGATGATGGGCATCAGTGCCGCCAGTGCCACTACCTTGGTGATGGCATCCTCGAACAGGGAAATCACGGCGGTATCCAGGAAGGCGGTGAGCAGGTTGACGAAAAGCCAGGGGAAACGGTGGCGCGTGGTTGCCAGTGCAGAGGCGCGGAGGTCGGTTTCCATCACGCCGCCGAGCCGCATGATGTCTTCCTCCGCCTCTTCCTCGATGACAGTCATGATGTTGTCAATGGAAATCACCCCCGCCAGCGCGCCGTGGCCATCCACCACCGGCGCGGAAACCAGGCCGTATTTGCGGAACATATAGGCCACTTCCTCCTGATCCATCGTCACCTGGACAGTGGTGAGCTTCACTTCCATGATGCTGCGCACCGGAACATCGCGCCGATGCCGCAGGATACGGCTTGCCAGCACGCTCCCCACCGGATGGTTGTGGGCATTCACCAGATAAATGGCATAAAAATCATCGGGAAGATCCCTTGCCGCGCGCAGGAAATCAATGGCCTGGCCTACGTCCCAGTCTTCCGGAACTGCCACGAAATGCGTATCCATGATGCGTCCGGCGGCATCTTCCGGGAGTGCCAGCCCGGCTTCCAGTGCCTTACGGCGGCCTTCCGGAACCGACTCCAGGATTTCGCCCTGATCCGCCTTGGTGAGATCCTCCATCACCTGCACAGCTTCGTCGTGGTCGAGCTGGGTGATGGCGGCGGCACTTTCCTCCGCGCCGAGGTGGGAGATTACTTGCTCCTTCACCTCACCTTCGAGTTCCACCAGCACTTCCGGATCGAGCGTGTCGTGGATGGTTTCGATGAGCTGTCTGCGTTGCTCCGGCGTGATGACGTGCAGCAGTTCGGCGATGTCGCCCTTGTGCAGGTTGGCGGTGAGGTCGCGCACCCGCAGGGCATCGCGCGCCTCAAGCCCCTGGAGGATAAAGCCGATAAGGTCTTCGGAAAGCGCGACAGGTGCTTGATAGGCCGTTGCTTGACGGGCGGTGACAGGGTTCTGCTTGTGCTGCGCCTGTGCCACGGAACGATCCTTGTCCGGATTAAAATTGATAGAAGTACTCGGATTAGTTTGCAGTAGTTGAAGGGCTTAGCCTGACGTGCTGGTGCGGATTACATTCTCACCAGTCCCCCTACGCTCCTAACGGAGCTTCGGGCGACACTCCTTCGTCTAACGAACTCCGGGTGGCTTGCCACCCGAAGCTCGAAGAGCGAAGGGTGGTGCGGTCAAGAGGACTTGAACCTCCACGAGTTGCCCCACAGCCACCTCAAGGCTGCGCGTCTACCAGTTCCGCCATGACCGCACACTAAACCGGGTGCGCATGATTATAGAGTTTTTGCCGCAAGTGCAAGTGTTAAGTGGTAGGATGGGCACTGTCTTAACAGATGGATTCCACAGGACGCTCTCCTCCCCCGCTTGCGGGGGAGGCAGGAAATCCGAGCGAGTTTACTCGCCGGATTTGCGGAGGGGGTATGCTCTCGCGGCAACAATACCCCCTCCGGATTTCGTAAACTCACTGCGTTCGCCAACGAAATCCTCCTCCCCCGCAGGCGGTGGAGGAGGAGATAGTTCTCATCGCTCCTTACCTTCGTGGAGGCAAGCTCTGAAATTTGCTTCGCAAATTCAGGAGATGACGATATTATCCTGTAAGATACGTAAACAAAAAAGGGAGCATAGAATGAATTTTCATGGGAAAACCGCGCTTGTCACGGGGGCTTCGGGGGGGATCGGCGAAGCGATTGCGAGGGATTTACACGCGCGCGGTGCTACCGTGGGTATTTCCGGCACGAAGGCGGAGAAATTGCAGGAACTGGCACTGGCGCTGGGGAATGCACGGGTGCATATTTTTCCCTGTAACCTCTCGGATCGTGAGGCGGTGAAGCAGCTTGCCAGGCAAGCCGAGGAAACGATGGGGCAGGTGGATATTCTGGTCAACAACGCCGGCATCACGAAGGACGGCCTCGCCATGCGCATGAGCGACGAGGATTGGGACGAGGTGCTGAACGTCAACCTCACCGCCGCATTCACCCTCATGCGGGCGGTGCTGCGCGGCATGATGAAGCACCGCTGGGGGCGGATTATCAACATTTCCTCGGTGGTAGGCACGGCGGGAAATCCGGGGCAGGCGAATTATGTCGCGGCCAAGGCGGGCATGAACGGCATGGGCAAAGCCGTGGCGATGGAAGTGGCGAGCAGGGGGATTACAGTGAACAGCGTTGCGCCCGGATTCATCAAAACGCCGATGACGGATAAACTGAATGCCGAGCAGCAGGCGCGCATCACCGCCACCATCCCTTCCGGCACGTTCGGGTTGCCGGAGGATGTCGCCGCCGCCGTCACCTTCCTGGCCAGCGATTCCGCCCGCTACATCACCGGCCAAACCCTGCACGTAAACGGCGGAATGCTTATGGTTTAGGAGGGCTACACGGTTACGCTGGCGGTGATCCTGGAGGTATCTGCGATAACGGAATATGTATCTTTTACCGGGAATCGCAGTGCCGGGTTCATCCTGAAATAATCTTCAAGAATAGCCTGTACTACAGGCACAGAAATGGCATTGCCCATCTGTTTGTAGGTGGCACTGTCTTCCGGATGCAGAATGAAGCTATCCGGAAAGCCCTGTAACCGTGCTGCCTCCCGTGGCGTGATACGTCGGGGCTTGCCGTTCTGGACTATACCAAGTTTGTGGGTGTCCGAGGATGTGAGGGTGATGGAAATACTGTCCGGATCCAGGAATTTGAATACCTCAAATGACATATTGCCGCAGACTGGATTATATTTGTCGTCAATGATTTTGAGGTAGCCTTTGCGAATCAGAGAGGCAATTGTTCCATCCATATCCGGGCAATTGAAAAAGCTCTGTATTTGCTCTTTTGTCAGCATCTTGCCATCCTGATGAATGCCAAATTCTTTTTTTCTTCTATTGGCGATCAAGGCATTCATGAACTCACGCTCACGGGGGGAGCATTGGCCTTTAATTCCCAAATCCCAGGAATGAAGGGAGTTTCCCCCCCGGTAATCAATAAGCCTGACCCCATGCAATTTTGAAAAATCACCCAATACGGCATTCGAGAGCATTGCGGTAAATGCAGGGCTGCAATCGTATTGCCGTCCTGTGTTATCCTCCAGTATGTCGTTAACAGTTTTATAGCGGGTGGGTTGGCCGAAGAATCCATTTTGTCTGCCGCGATGCTTGTAGGCATGGGAATCGGGCGCACCGGGGTCGGATGTAATCGTCGTTTTTACATCCTCGTTCAAGATGCCAAGGATATAAATCCGCACCCTGTTCTGAGGAACGCCGAAATTGCTGCTATTGCACAGCAGATACTTCGTGCCATATCCCAGACGCTGCAGCGAATGGAGAATGGTGGCAAAAGTCCTGCCATCATCATGGGTGGTTAAGCCGCGAACGTTTTCAAGGAGTATGCCTTTCGGCCTGTGGTGCTGGAGAATCTTCTCAACCTCGAAGAATAATGTTCCCCGCGTATCGCCGAAACCCATTCTCTTTCCGGCATATGAAAAGGGCTGGCATGGAAACCCTGCGAGCAGAAAATCAAAAGCAGGAATTTTATCAGCGTGGAGCGTAATATCCCCCCACGGGGTTTCGCCAAAATTCAAACGATACGTTTCGGAGGCGTTCGGGTCAATCTCGGAACTGAAGACACACTCAGGTTCATGCGCGTAGCCAATATTCCCCAGGGCGCGTTCAAACGCGAGCCTTATACCGCCTGTGCCAGCAAACAGATCGATAAATCTGATGGTTTTCAGAGGCATTGTTTTACAAACTCCGCCAGAACAGCGAATTCATCTTCTGAATAGGCTACGGTACAATCGCTGAATGTACAGATGGTTGAAACAGCGGATCGGCGCTGAAAATTCCCGGCTCCATCAATGACGTAGGCGATTTTATACCCCATTTCATGCATTAAGGACTGCCGATCCTTCGCTTGTCCAGCCTTGCGTTCGATGGTACTGTTGGTAGTGACTTGGAAACTGATTTCAATTCCGATAAATCGCCCGTTACGTTCAATCACCAAATCAAAGGGCATTCCGGAGGGTTTGTCGTATCCATCAAGTTTTATTGCCCCGCTCCTGACGATTTTATACTCCTTTCCAATGTGTGTGTAGAGAGCGTCATAAACTACATTCTGGGCTAGCTGGCCTTGAGTATTTGCTGTTGCGCCACCGGTAATTCTGCTTACCCAGATGTATTTCTGGCGTACATACTTGTCTAACGCCTCATCGTTACCCAGCAATGTCCCAATCTCACATTTTTCCAGATCCGCCCCTACCGCATTTATGGCGTTGGAGCCGTATAAAAGCAGCATAATCATGTCTTTTCTGATAGAATTCAGGGGCAGGTCTTTTGCCATACTGCTTCCATCAATACCCATTTTCTTATTATTCAGTGTTCCCTTGCAGGGCAGGGCTTCAAAAACATAGCGGAATTTTCTTTCCTGAAATTCACTGTCCATGAACACCTTATCCGTGCTGTTCTCCTTGCAACTGAATACCGTGCGGAAATTCTTGTTAAGCCTTTGGATGGTTTCGCCACCGTAATCTGCCAGGACTGCGAGGTGCTTCAGAAAAAGATTGGAGGGGAATTTGGCTGCATGGATTAAGTCAAAAACTTGCAGCGGGTCTTTGTTACAGAGCCGGAGAATGGCGATAAAATCTTCCTGGCTGTC